>NZ_AEJZ01000089.1:0-12203 GCF_000208525.1 Escherichia sp. TW14182 | reverse complement strand
TAATGGCTGGCCTGCATGTGCAAGATGAGTGAACTGCTGGAAAGAAACGACTACGGGAAAGAACCATTACCGCGATGGTATTGCGGTATCAAAATTCATTCATAGCGACGTATTTGGCTTTTAATTAGTATTGCCGCCTTTTTTTCTTTTTTATCGCTTAAACAGGTACTAAATCTTGGACTATGTAGATGGGGTCATAGCAAAATAGTATTTTATAATCATTTAGTTACCTTTTATTTACTTCTTCCTGGATGGAAGATCCGACGCCTGCCGAGAATCAGGAATGTTTCCGTTTGATTCGCCAGCATACCGTGACGCCGATTGCGGTCGGTGAAGTGTTTAACAGTATCTGGGACTGCAAGCAGTTAATCGAAGAGCAGTTAATTGACTATATTCGCACGACGATTACCCATGCAGGCGGTATTACCGGGATGCGGCGGATTGCCGATTTTGCATCGCTTTATCAGGTACGTACCGGTTCGCATGGCCCTTCAGATTTATCGCCTGTTTGTCATGCGGCGGCGCTGCATTTTGACCTATGGGTACCAAATTTTGGCGTTCAGGAGTACATGGGCTATTCCGAACAAATGCTTGAAGTCTTCCCGCATAGCTGGCGCTTCGATGAAGGTTATATGCACCCAGGCGATGAACCGGGGCTGGGTATTTCTTTCGATGAGAAACTGGCGGCGAAATATCCGTATGACCCGGCGTATCTCCCCGTCGCACGACTGGAAGATGGCACATTGTGGAACTGGTAATAACGGTTCGCTTAATTATTTTCTGAATAGTCATCAAATCGATTAATTCCGCTCAAGGAGCTAAAAATGGACGTTGATGTGTCAACCAGTGTTGCGGGTAATAAACCGCAACGGATTCGTCGTATTCAGACAGTGACGCTGGTTTTATTATTTATGGCGGGGATCGTTAATTTCCTCGACCGTTCGTCACTGAGTGTGGCAGGCGAAGCGATTCGTGGCGAGTTAGGATTATCGGCGACAGAGTTTGGCGTTTTGCTTTCTGCATTTTCTCTGTCTTATGGTTTTTCACAACTTCCTTCCGGTATTTTGTTAGATCGTTTTGGTCCACGAATAGTATTAGGCGCAGGTTTGATATTCTGGTCATTAATGCAGGCATTAACAGGAATGGTTAATTCTTTTAGCCACTTTATTTTAATGCGTATTGGTCTGGGTATTGGCGAAGCGCCATTTATGCCAGCGGGGGTGAAATCTATTACCGACTGGTATGCACAAAAAGAACGCGGCACGGCGCTGGGAATTTTTAACTCATCTACCGTTATCGGTCAGGCCATCGCGCCTCCTGCTCTTGTATTGATGCAGTTGGCATGGGGCTGGCGGGCGATGTTCGTTATCATCGGCGTAGCGGGGATTCTGGTTGGGATTTGCTGGTACGTGTGGTATCGCAACCGGGCGCAGTTTGTCCTGACCGACGAAGAACGGACGTATCTCTCCGCGCCGGTTAAACCGCGTCCACAGCTGCAATTTAGCGAGTGGCTGGCGCTGTTTAAGCACCGGACAACCTGGGGGATGATTTTAGGTTTCTCTGGGGTTAACTATACCGGTTGGCTCTACATCGCGTGGTTACCCGGTTATTTGCAGGCCGAGCAAGGTTTCAGTCTGGCGAAAACGGGCTGGGTGGCGGCGATTCCTTTCCTCGCGGCGGCGGTCGGGATGTGGGTTAACGGTATTGTTGTCGATCGACTGGCGAAAAAAGGCTACGACCTGGCGAAGACGCGTAAAACGGCTATTGTCTGCGGTTTGATGATGTCGGCATTAGGAACGTTGCTGGTCGTGCAATCTTCCTCGCCTGCGCAAGCGGTGGCGTTTATCTCAATGGCGCTGTTCTGCGTGCATTTTGCGGGAACATCTGCATGGGGACTGGTTCAGGTGATGGTGTCAGAAACAAAAGTGGCTTCCATCGCCGGGATTCAAAACTTTGGTAGTTTTGTCTTTGCTTCCTTTGCTCCGATCGTAACCGGCTGGGTGGTGGATACCACGCACTCGTTTAATCTGGCGCTGGTTATCGCGGCCTGTGTGACCTTCACTGGTGCGCTGTGTTACTTCTTTATCGTCAAAGATCGCATTGAGTAAGTATTGCAGCCTGGCCCTCCGCTGGAGGGTCGGAAGAAATAAAAAAAAGCGGATCCTGGAGATCCGCAAAAGTTCACGTTGGCTTTAGTTATTCGAGTTGAGAAACTCTCGAAACGGGCAGTGACTTCAAGGGTTAAAGAGGTGCCGCTCCGTTTCTGTGAGCAATTATCAGTCAGAATGCTTGATAGGGATAATCGTTCGTTGCTATGCTACCTATCGCCATGAACTATCGTGGCGATGGAGGATGGATAATGAATATTCGTGATCTTGAGTACCTGGTGGCACTAGCCGAACACCGCCATTTTCGGCGTGCGGCAGATTCCTGCCACGTTAGCCAGCCGACGCTTAGCGGGCAAATTCGTAAGCTGGAAGATGAGCTGGGCGTGATGCTGCTGGAGCGAACCAGCCGTAAAGTGTTATTCACCCAGGCGGGAATGCTGCTGGTGGATCAGGCGCGTACCGTGCTGCGTGAGGTGAAAGTCCTTAAAGAGATGGCAAGCCAGCAGGGCGAGACCATGTCCGGGCCGCTGCACATTGGTTTGATTCCCACGGTCGGGCCTTACCTGCTACCGCATATTATCCCGATGCTGCACCAGACCTTTCCAAAGCTGGAAATGTATCTGCATGAAGCGCAGACCCACCAGTTACTGGCGCAACTGGACAGTGGCAAGCTCGACTGCGTGATCCTCGCGCTGGTGAAAGAAAGCGAAGCATTCATTGAAGTGCCGTTGTTTGACGAACCAATGTTGCTGGCTATCTACGAAGATCATCCGTGGGCGAACCGCGAATGCGTACCGATGGCCGATCTGGCAGGGGAAAAACTGCTGATGCTGGAAGATGGTCACTGTCTGCGCGATCAGGCGATGGGCTTCTGCTTTGAAGCCGGGGCGGATGAAGATACACATTTCCGCGCCACCAGTCTGGAGACGCTGCGCAACATGGTGGCGGCAGGTAGCGGGATCACTTTACTGCCTGCGCTGGCTGTACCGCCAGAGCGCAAACGCGATGGCGTTGTTTATCTGCCGTGCATTAAGCCGGAACCACGCCGCACTATTGGCCTGGTATATCGTCCAGGCTCACCGCTGCGTAGTCGTTATGAACAACTGGCAGAGGCCATCCGCGCACGAATGGATGGCCATTTCGATAAAGCGTTAAAACAGGCGGTTTAAGCCGTTTAGTGCCGCTACCCGATAGGCTTCCGCCATGGTCGGGTAGTTAAAGGTGGTGTTAACGAAGTACTCAATGGTGTTGCCGCCACCTTTCTGTTCCATAATCGCCTGACCGATATGAATAATTTCGGCAGCGCGCTCGCCAAAGCAATGAATCCCAAGAATCTCTTTTGTTTCCCGATGGAATAAGATTTTCAGCGTACCCACGTTCATGCCGACGATTTGTGCGCGTGCCAGATGTTTAAACTGGGCGCGGCCCACTTCATATGGCACTTTCATCGCGGTCAGCTGCTGTTCGGTTTTGCCCACAGAGCTGATTTCCGGGATGGTGTAAATGCCGGTAGGGATATCTTCAATCAGATGTGCGGTGGCTTCACCTTTCACCAGCGCCTGCGCGGCAATGCGCCCCTGGTCATAGGCTGCCGACGCCAGACTCGGATAACCAATCACGTCGCCCACCGCGTAAACATGCGGCTGTGCGGTCTGATACATGCTGTTGACCTTCAGCTGTCCGCGGCTGTCAGTTTCCAGCCCAATGTTCTGTAACGCCAGCGAATCGGTATTACCGGTACGACCGTTGGCATAGAGCAGGCAGTCAGCTTTCAGTTTTTTACCCGACTTCAGATGCATGATCACACCGTCGTCACAGCCTTCGATCTTCTCGTACTCTTCGTTGTGACGAATCACTACGCCACTGTTCCAGAAGTGATAGGAGAGAGAATCTGACATCTCTTGATCGAGAAATGCCAGCAGGCGATCGCGGGTGTTGATCAGATCCACTTTTACATCCATACCGCGGAAGATCGACGCATATTCACAGCCGATCACTCCAGCACCATAGATAAGTACATGGCGCGGTTCGTGGTGCATGCTGAGAATTGAGTCGCTGTCGTAAATGCGTGGATGGGTGAAATCAACATCTGTTGGATGATATGGACGAGAGCCGCAGGCAATAACAAATTTTTCAGCGGTTAGTGTTTCGACGCTGCCGTCCGGGCAATCCAGCGCCAACGTATGCTCGTCAACAAAGCGAGCGTTCCCCTGCAATATTTCACAGTGATTACGTTCGTAAAATCCCTGACGCATGCGCGTTTGTTGATTAATCACGTTATCGGCATGGTTAAGGATATCGGCAAAAGAAGAGCGGAGCAGTCGGGAATGGTCGCTGTATAGTGGGTTTTGATTGAATTCTATAATGCGGCTGACGGCGTGACGGAGAGCTTTCGACGGGATGGTGCCCCAGTGGGTGCAACCGCCGCCAACATTTTGATAACGCTCGATAACTGCGACGCGCGCACCTTGCTTAACCAGGCCCATTGCAGCGCCTTCGCCGCCGGGGCCGGAACCTATTACTATGGCATCGTAATCGTAGGAATGTGGCATGGTAGGGCTTACCTGTTCTTATACATAAAAGCAACAGAATGGTAACATTTTATCGCGGGTAAGCCAATTGATCCCCGTCATTAATCTGGCTATAGCGTGAGCGGCCTTTGCTTTGTCTGCCCCCTTCTTAACCCATTTATTTACTATTAATCGCTTTTTCTTATGGCTTATAGTTTTATCTTGCCGAAGCGTGCTTTTTTGTTATTGTCTTTGTGAAATTTTCTTATAAAACAAATATATAAATATTTTATATTGATGGGATATTTGTATTTATACCATCAATAAAATCCGTCAATTAGCCTGTTTATCTATAAATAAGGGAATAGCAGATGATCGAACACTATATTCGTGGGTTTGAGGAAGAACTGCGCGAGATTCGCCATCAGATCCATGAAAACCCGGAGCTGGGGTTACAGGAGTTTCAAACCAGTGCGTTGGTAGCAGAAAAGCTGCGCCAGTGGGGCTATGAGGTAGAGCAAGGGCTGGCGACGACCGGCGTGGTTGCCACCTTAAAAGTGGGCGACGGAGAGAAAAGTATTGGTTTGCGGGCGGATATGGATGCGTTACCGATTTATGAAAATAGCGGCAAACCCTGGTCCAGCAAACAACCTGGTTTGATGCACGCCTGTGGGCATGACGGGCATACCACAATATTGCTGGGTGCCGCGCGCTATCTTGCCGAAACCCGCCGCTTTAACGGCACGTTGCGTCTCATCTTCCAGCCAGCTGAAGAGATGATCAACGGCGGTGAGATTATGGTTAAAGAAGGTCTTTTTGACCGTTTCCCCTGCGATGTGATTTTCGGTATGCACAATATGCCGGGTCTGCCGGTTGGCAAGTTTTACTTTCAGCCAGGGGCGCTGATGGCGTCAATGGATCAGTTCCACATTACGGTTCGTGGCTGTGGTGGACATGGTGCGATTCCCCACAAAGCCATCGACCCGGTGCTGGTCGCGGCACATATCACCACCGCATTACAAAGTATTGTGTCGCGCAATGTCGATCCGCTGGAAGCGGCGGTCATTACCGTTGGCAGCATTGTTGCGGGTGAGGCTGCTAACGTCATTCCAGATAGTGCTGAGATGAAAATCAGCGTCCGCTCGCTTAGCCGTGAAACCCGGCAACTTCTTCTGACCCGTATTCCTGCTCTGGCACAAGCCCAGGCAGTCAGCTTTGGCGCTACGGCTGATGTGACGCATGTTAACGGCACTCCGGTGTTAGTGAATGATGAGGCGATGGCGAGATTTGCCTGCCAGGTGGCCTGTGAAACGTTTGGTGAAGACAGGGCGGAGTTTGGCATCAAGCCTCTGATGGGCAGTGAAGACTTCTCTTTCATGCTGGAAGCCCAGCCAAAAGGCGCTTTCCTGTTGTTCGGTAATGGTGATGTCGGGGAAGGTTCCTGCATGGTGCATAACCCCGGGTACGACTTCAACGATGCAAGTCTGGTGCCGGCAAGTAGCTACTGGGGCGCGCTGGTGGAAGCCTGGTTGCAATAAATAAAACAACACACAACAACACTTTCTGGCAAGGAATATGGAATGACGGCGATCGTAAATGAATCGGTGGGCGTAAAGAAAAAGCCCAGCGGTAAGCGGGTGATTTTTGCCTCGGCGTTTGGCAATGCGCTCGAATTTTTTGATTTTGGCGTTTACAACTTTTTTGTGGTCTATATCAGTACACTTTTCTTTCCTCCCAGTGCCGATCATAACGTTGCGCTGTTACTGGCATTTGCGACTTTTGGCGTGAGCTTTTTTATGCGCCCGCTTGGTGGGATTATCGTTGGCGCCTGGGCCGATCGTTTCGGACGCAAACCCGCGATGGTGTTCACCATTGCCCTGATGAGCCTCGGTACACTGATGATCGGCATCGCGCCGACCTATGCGACGGCGGGCTATTGGGGAACGGCAACGCTGGTGCTGGCGCGTCTGATCCAGGGCGTTGCGGCAGGTGGTGAAGTCGGCGCCTCAATGTCTTTGCTGGTTGAGTCTGCGCCGGCAAATCGTCGCGGCTTTTACAGCAGTTGGTCGCTGGCGACCCAGGGGCTGGCAACGACCTTTGGTGGCATCGTCGCTTTAGGGTTGAGTGCATGGCTGCCGTTTGCCACAGGTTCAGAGACCGTAATGGCGGAATGGGGCTGGCGAGTGCCGTTTTTTATTGGTGTGCTGTTAGCACCCATCGGTTGCTGGCTGCGCCTGAGTCTGGAAAATGATGCGCCTGAAGTGGCGAATAAGAAGAGTGCTGCTGCCAGCGAAAGTACGTTTTCCCTGCTTCTGCAACATAAAGCGACTCTCGCTAACGGTGTTTTACTCGCGATTGGCAGTACGGTAGCAACCTATATCTCCCTCTTTTACTACGGCACCTGGGCGGCGAAGTATCTGGCGATGCCTCAACATTATTCTCATGCAGCGATGTTACTGGCGGGCGTTATTACTTTTGTGGGGGCGCTGCTGGTGGGGATGCTGTGTGATTCGGTCGGGCGTAAAAAGCTGATTTTAATCTCCCGTGTGATGGTGCTTCTCTGTAGCTGGCCTTCGTTCTGGCTGTTGGTGAATTACCCAAGCCCTGGCATGTTGCTGACGGTGGTTTTCGTGATGGTCAGCTTTACTACGCTTGGCGGTGTGCCGGTAATGTTGTTGATTTCCGAACTATTGCCGAAACGGATCCGGGCATTGGGCTTCGCGCTGGTTTATAGCATTGGTGTGGCAATTTTTGGTGGTTTTGCACAATATTTCGCCACGCAATCTATCGTGTTACTGGAGAGTCTGACGGCTCCGGCGTGGTATCTGGGCGGCGGCACGTTGCTGTCGATGCTGGCGTTGTTGTTTGTGAAAGAACCAGCCAAAGAGCTGCAGTAAATGTGTTTTATTGCGTTACCGTTCATTCACAACACTGGAGCAATCCAGTATGTTCATTCTCTGGTATAGTGCCAGCAGTACTTTTGGCAAGGATTCAGACATTGTGATGGGCGTAAGAGCGCAACAAAAAGAAAAAACCCGCCGTTCGCTGGTGGAAGCCGCATTTAGCCAATTAAGTGCTGAACGCAGCTTCGCCAGCCTGAGTTTGCGTGAAGTGGCGCGAGAAGCGGGCATTGCTCCCACCTCTTTTTACCGGCATTTCCGCGACGTAGACGAACTTGGTCTGACCATGGTTGATGAGAGCGGTTTGATGCTGCGCCAACTCATGCGCCAGGCGCGTCAGCGTATTGCCAAAGGCGGGAGTGTGATCCGTACCTCGGTCTCCACATTTATGGAGTTCATCGGTAATAATCCGAACGCCTTCCGGTTATTATTGCGGGAACGCTCCGGCACTTCCGCTGCGTTTCGTGCCGCCGTTGCGCGTGAAATTCAGCACTTCATTGCGGAACTTGCGGACTATCTGGAACTCGAAAACCACATGCCTCGTGCGTTTACTGAAGCGCAAGCCGAAGCAATGGTGACGATTGTCTTCAGTGCGGGTGCCGAGGCGTTGGACGTCGGCGTCGAACAACGTCGGCAATTAGAAGAGCGACTGGTACTGCAACTGCGAATGATTTCGAAAGGGGCTTATTACTGGTATCGCCGTGAACAAGAGAAAACCGCAACTATTCCGGGAAATGTGAAGGACGAGTAATGAAACAAGCAAATCAAGATAGAGGTACGCTGCTGCTGGCGTTGGTTGCTGGCTTATCGATCAATGGTACGTTTGCGGCGCTGTTTAGCTCCATTGTGCC
The DNA here is from genome assembly GCF_000208525.1 of Escherichia sp. TW14182. Classification (NCBI taxonomy): domain Bacteria; kingdom Pseudomonadati; phylum Pseudomonadota; class Gammaproteobacteria; order Enterobacterales; family Enterobacteriaceae; genus Escherichia; species Escherichia sp. TW14182. The sequence continues at coordinate 3,834 of NZ_AEJZ01000089.1, read as the reverse complement.
ATTTTCTGTATTCCCGATTATTTCTCTGGTGCTGACGGTTTACTGCCTGCATCAACGTTATCTTAATCGCACCATGCCGGTAGGCTTGCCGGGGCTGGCTGCCGCCTGTTTTATTCTCGGTGTTCTGCTGTACAGCACGGTGGTTCGTGCGGAATATCCGGATATCGGTTCTAACTTCTTCCCGGCAGTGCTGTCCGTCATTATGGTGTTCTGGATTGGCGCGAAGATGCGTAACCGTAAGCAGGAAGTTGCTGAGTAATCACTAACATGCCGGATGCTGGCGCATCCGGCATGGGTTTTACTTCGCCGTCAGTAACACGCCGCACTCCATATGGTGCGTGTAGGGGAACTGATCAAACAGAGCCAGACGTTCAACTTTGTGCGTCTGGCTTAATGTTTCCAGATTCTTGCATAACGTTTCCGGGTTGCAGGAGATGTACAAAATACGCGGATACGCCTGCACCATTTTCTCGGTTTCACTGTCCAGACCGCTGCGCGGCGGATCGACAAAAATGGTTTCGCACTGATAACTCTTTAAATCGATCCCTTGCAGGCGGTTAAACTCGCGCACACCATTCATCGCCTGGGTAAACTCTTCCGCCGCCATACGAATAATTTGTACGTTATCAATATGGTTAGCAGCAATATTGTATTGCGCGGCAGCGACCGATGGCTTAGCGATTTCGGTAGCTAATACTCGATCAAAATTGCGCGCCAGAGCTAATGAAAAATTACCGTTGCCGCAGTACAGCTCCAGTAAATCACCTTTTGAACCTTTGGTTACATCCAGCGCCCATTCCAGCATCTGAATATTCATCGCCGCGTTCGGCTGAGTGAAGCTGTTCTCCACCTGACGGTAGATCATCTCTTTCCCTGCAACCGGCAGACGTTCGTCGATGTAATCTTGATCCAACTCGATTTTGGTTTTTGTTGCCCGACCAATCAGATGCACATTCAGATTCTGCGCTCGCAGTGCATCGCGCAGGGCTTCTGCCTGCTGGCGCCACTCGTCATCCAGCTTTTTATGGTACAGCAGAGAAACGACCGCCTGATTGCTTAGCGTGGTGAGGTAATCAATCTGGAACAACTTGTGGCGCAGAACGGGATTATTGCGCACACCCGCAATCATCGCGCCCATCAACTGGTTGATAAGTTCACTGGCGGCGGGGAAGCTATCCACGCGGATGCGGCTTTTGGTTTGTTGATCGAAAATGATGTGATACAGGTCATCGCCATCGTGCCAGATGCGGAACTCTGCACGCATCCGGTAATGACTGACCGGCGAGCGAAAAACTTCCGGAACCAGGTCAGAAAACGGCGCCATCATACTTTGCAAACGTACCACTTTTTCGGCTAACTGCGCTTCATACTGTTCTGTTGGAAGGTGTTCGGGGGTCATGATGTATCCTGAAAATGAAATGTACGCGGCGATTGTAGGGATTGCTCATCAGATGTCCAGATCTTGATAGATTCCTATTTGTGAGCTACGTCTGGACAGCAACTTGTTACAACCTGTAGCATCCACTCGCCGGTCCTGTGAGTTAATAGGGAATCCAGTGCGAATCTGGAGCTGACGCGCAGCGGTAAGGAAAGGTGCGATGATTGCGTAATGCGGACACTGCCATCCGGTGGGAAGTCATCATCTCTTTGTATCCTCAGATACCCCTCCAAGCCCGAAGACCTGCCGGCTAACGTCGCATCTGGTTCTCATCATCGCGTAATATTGGTGAAACCTGCGGCATCCTTCTTCTATTGTGGATGCTTTACAATGATTAAAAAAGCTTCGCTGCTGACGGCGTGTTCCGTCACAGCCTTTTCCGCTTGGGCACAGGATACCAGCCCGGATACTCTCGTCGTTACTGCTAACCGTTTTGAACAGCCGCGCAGCACTGTGCTTGCACCAACCACCGTTGTGACGCGTCAGGATATCGACCGCTGGCAGTCGACCTCGGTCAATGATGTGCTGCGCCGTCTCCCTGGTGTGGATATCACCCAAAACGGCGGTTCAGGTCAGCTCTCATCTATTTTTATTCGCGGTACAAATGCCAGTCATGTGTTGGTGTTAATTGATGGCGTCCGCCTGAATCTGGCAGGGGTGAGTGGTTCTGCCGACCTTAGCCAGTTCCCTATTGCGCTTGTCCAGCGTGTTGAATATATCCGTGGGCCGCGTTCCGCCGTATATGGTTCCGATGCAATAGGCGGGGTGGTGAATATCATCACGACGCGCGATGAACCCGGAACGGAAATTTCAGCAGGGTGGGGAAGCCATAGTTATCAGAACTATGATGTCTCTACGCAGCAACAACTGGGGGATAAGACACGAGTAACGTTGTTGGGCGATTATGCCCATACTCATGGTTATGATGTTGTCGCTTATGGCAATACCGGAACGCAAGCGCAGCCAGATAACGATGGTTTCTTAAGTAAAACGCTTTATGGCGCGCTGGAGCATAACTTTACTGATGCCTGGAGCGGCTTTTTGCGCGGCTATGGCTATGATAATCGTACCAATTATGACGCGTATTATTCTCCCGGCTCGCCGCTGCTCGATACCCGTAAACTCTATAGCCAAAGCTGGGACGCCGGGCTGCGCTATAACGGCGAACTGATTAAATCACAACTCATTACCAGCTATAGCCATAGCAAAGATTACAACTACGATCCCCATTATGGTCGTTATGATTCGTCCGCAACGCTTGATGAGATGAAGCAATACACCGTTCAGTGGGCAAACAATGTCATCGTTGGTCACGGTAGTATTGGTGCGGGTGTCGACTGGCAGAAACAGACTACGACGCCGGGTACAGGTTATGTTGAGGATGGATATGATCAACGTAATACCGGCATCTATCTGACCGGATTGCAACAAGTCGGCGATTTTACCTTTGAAGGCGCAGCACGCAGCGACGATAACTCACAGTTTGGTCGTCATGGAACCTGGCAAACCAGCGTCGGTTGGGAATTCATCGAAGGTTATCGGTTTATCGCTTCTTATGGTACGTCGTACAAGGCACCTAATCTTGGGCAACTCTATGGCTTCTACGGTAATCCGGATCTGAACCCTGAGAAAAGCAAACAGTGGGAAGGGGCGTTTGAAGGCTTAACTGCTGGAGTGAACTGGCGTATTTCCGGATACCGTAACGATGTTAGTGACTTGATCGATTACGATGATCACACCCTCAAATACTACAACGAAGGGAAAGCGCGGATTAAGGGCGTCGAGGCGACCGCCAATTTTGATACCGGACCGCTGACGCATACGGTGAGTTATGATTATGTCGATGCGCGTAACGCGATTACCGACACGCCGTTGCTACGTCGCGCTAAACAGCAGGTGAAATATCAGCTTGACTGGCAACTGTATGACTTCGACTGGGGTATTACTTATCAGTATTTAGGCACTCGCTATGACAAGGATTACTCATCTTATCCTTATCAAACCGTTAAAATGGGCGGTGTGAGCTTGTGGGATCTTGCGGTTGCGTATCCGGTCACCTCTCATCTGACTGTTCGTGGTAAAATAGCCAACTTGTTCGACAAAGATTACGAGACAGTCTATGGCTACCAAACTGCAGGACGGGAATACACCTTGTCTGGCAGCTACACCTTCTGAACCACGTCCCACCGTGCTGGTGTTTGACTCCGGCGTCGGTGGGCTGTCGGTCTATGACGAGATCCGGCGTCTCTTACCGGATCTCCATTACATTTATGCTTTCGATAATGTCGCTTTCCCGTATGGCGAAAAAAGCGAAGCGTTTATTGTTGAGCGAGTGGTGGAAATTGTCACTGCGGTGCAAGAGCATTATCCCCTTGCACTGGCTGGGGGGGGCTGCC
>NZ_AEJZ01000090.1:0-2426 GCF_000208525.1 Escherichia sp. TW14182 | reverse complement strand
AGGAATAATAGAATATGAATGTAGAAAACTTAATGAATAGTATGACTATAGAATATAAGCTCGAAATACTGGCAAGATTTTTTTATTACATAGAACATAACAAAGATATACCATTTAATGAAATCAATAGTGATGAGCGAGATTTATGTTATTTTGTGGCTCATAGATATATACAAGAGAGTAAAGCTGATGAGCTTATTGAAGCATTAATTATTGAAAATGATAACGACTACATAAGAGCAACAGATGATTACATTATCCAGAGGAATAAAGAATGCGAACAGATAGAAAAAGAGGGCGTATAGAAATAAATCACGAAGAACGCAGAGATATATCTATACAGTTTAGAGTAAACAAAGCAGAGTTTAAATATTTAAAAGAGCTTGTTGAAGCATCCGGCCTTGAGAGAGGCCATTACATCCGAAGAGAAATATTAAACTCTGAACCAGTGATAAAAAGAAAAATGCCTGAGTTTGAGCAATCGTTATATAGGGAAATACAACATCAAGGTAATAATATAAATCAGATTGCTAAAAAGCTAAATACGAATGAAGAATTTAAACAATCTGTAGCAGCAGAAGCTAACTTTGCCATAAAGCAACTTATGAAAAGAATATTAAAAGCTTGTGAGGTTTATACCGTATGAAAGGAAATGTGGCTAAAACAGGAAGATCATTTAAAAATAGAGTTGATTATATATTAAAAGATGATCACGATTTCATTTGTAGTAATATGTCAGCAGATAAAAATAATGTTAGTGATTTAACTGATGAGTTCAAAGCTGTAAGCAGTTTTAGACCTGATATAAAAAAACCAGTTTTTCACGCCTTTTTATCTCTTCCCAAGAATGAACATTTAACAGATGAAAAATGGCAAGAGATAGCAAAAGACTATTTGAAAGAAATGAGTATTGATATAGAAAAACATCAATATATTTGTGTGCGTCATAAAGATACAGATCAAGACCATATCCATATAGTGGCAAACAGGATCGGCCTTGATGGTTCTGTATGGCACGGTCAGCACTCAGCATTTAATACAATAGCAGCTTGTGAACGTTTGGAGATAAAGCACAGCTTAACGATTACCAAGAGCTTGCAGGGGCAAAAATCAGACGTATCAGCACCAACTAAGAACGAGATCGAGCAAGCCCTACGTACAGGAGAGAAACCAGCCCGTTTAGTGCTACAGAACGCACTACAAGCGGCTTTAGTCGGTAAGCCTGATTTGTCTACGTTCTTGGAACGTCTGCAGGCTGTAGGCATCGAGCCGGCCTTTAACGTTGCAAGCACTGGCAACGTCGCCGGAGTGTCATTTGGTATCAAAAATAATGAAAAAAATATTTTCTTCAAGGGATCATCTCTTGGTAAAAAATTCAGTTGGAACACAATTAAAGCAACGGTGAAATATGACAAAAATAGAGATGATGAACTCATTAGAAGATTCGCAGCAAGAAAAACAGATGACGAAAATAGTATTGGACGATCACCTATTGAACCAAATATCAATGACAGTAGAGCCGTTGACGGAATCAATGATGATACTTTCGGAGTCAGTCAGCACAGCATTAAATCAGACACAACAGACACTAACAAGAGTGAACAACTCATTAGAAGCAACAACAACAGCTTTAAATTCAGCGAAAAATATAATAGACCAACAAACAAAAAGATTGGAAGAGCAATACATAAAGCTGCACAAATACTCAACAGAGTTAAAAAACAATACAATCAAAAATCAAACAAAATTAATTATCAAGGTGGCTTCAATAGTGGGATGTCTAAATTTAGCGGTGGTTCTATTGGTAGGATACTTGATCATGCAGAAACAGCCAACGCAGCCACCAATCAATTTAGACTCAAGAGCGGTAGCCGTTTCAATAGTAGAGCAGCTAAGATCGAAGAAATAAGACGTAGACTTGGAATAGAAAAACCTGTTATTCAGCCAAGGAAAATACTTAAAGAAGAAATAAAGAAAAAGCCTTTAGGTTCGAGTATGAATGAAAATAGATTTAAATCGAAGTTAAAAGAAGCTCTTAAAAAAGGAAGGCCAAAAAATGAAACAATATCCTTACAGAAGGAAGATGAACAGAATTTAAAATCAAAGGCTTTTAATTCTCTTTAATGTGATATCAATGATTCAATGTATTAATATAGAAGGTTTACTTGCCTCAGGTGTAATTGTTTTTTTATTTATAGGACCGTTTGGAAGTTATACGGCCCTTTAGATAAAATAAATTGACGATGTAATCAGTAAATCAAAATGGGATATCATCCTCAAAATTAATAGTTCCAGTTATCTTTGTTTTAGAAATATCTTCTATCATTTTTGCTAGTTCATCTTTAATTTCTTCATTTCCATTTAATGCGTTAATCAACTTGTCATTTTTTGTGTCAATATCAATATCAATATTTCCTTTATATAAT
>NZ_AEJZ01000091.1:0-26547 GCF_000208525.1 Escherichia sp. TW14182 | reverse complement strand
AATAATTCTTTCCCCGCCTTTAGCCACTCGCTTTCTCCATTCCCGCCTTGAGGAATGCGCGTAAATCGTGCATAACTCCCTTATGTGCATTTCACGGGATGGAAGACCATGAAATTTATTGGGAAGCTGCTTCTCTACATTTTCATCGCGCTATTCGTGGCGATCGCTGGCCTCTATTTCCTTCTGCAAACCCGCTGGGGAGCAGAGCATATCAGCGCATGGATTTCCAGGAATAGCGACTATCATTTGACCTTCGGAGCGATGGATCACCGGTTTTCCGCACCATCTCATATCGTGCTGGAGAACGTCACATTCGGTCGCGATGGTCAACCCGCCACTCTGGTGGCGAAAAGTGTCGATATTGCGCTAAGTAGTCGGCAACTGAGCGAACCACGCCATGTCGATACTATCCTGCTGGAAAACGGGACGTTGAATCTCACCGACCAGACCGCGCCGTTACCGTTCAAAGCGGATCGTCTGCAACTGCGTGATATGGCGTTTAACAGTCCCAATAGCGAGTGGAATCTCAGCGCACAGCGAGTAAATGGCGGCGTCGTTCCATGGTCGCCGGAAGCCGGTAAAGTCCTGGGCACGAAGGCTCAAATTCAGTTCAGTGCCGGCTCTCTGTCGCTCAACGATGTTGCTGCTACCAATGTACTGATTGAAGGCACTATTGATAACGATCGCGTCACGCTTACGAACCTGGGCGCCGATATCGCCCGTGGCTCATTAACCGGTAATGCGCAGCGTAATGCCGATGGTAGCTGGCAGGTAGAAAATCTGCGCCTGGCCGATATCCGTCTGCAAAGCGAAAAATCTCTGACCGATTTCTTTGCACCTTTGCGCTCTGTCCCGTCGTTGCAGATTGGCCGCCTTGAAGTGATCGACGCTCGCCTGCAAGGTCCGGACTGGGCGGTGACCGACCTCGATCTCAGCTTGCGCAACATGACCTTCATTAAAGATGACTGGCAGACGCAGGAAGGCAAGCTGTCAATGAACGCCAGCGAGTTTATTTATGGTTCGCTGCATTTATTTGACCCGATTATGAACGCGGAGTTTTCCCCTCAGGGCGTCGCGCTGCGCCAGTTTACCAGCCGTTGGGAAGGCGGAATGGTACGAACATCAGGAAACTGGCAACGCGACGGGAAAACGCTGCTCCTCGATGATGCGGCAATTGTCGGGCTGGAATTTACCTTGCCGAAAAACTGGCAACAGTTGTGGATGGAAACGACCCCAAACTGGTTAAACCGCCTGCAACTGAAGAGATTTAGCGCCAGCCGCAATCTGATCATTGATATCGATCCGAACTTCCCGTGGCAGCTCACTGCGCTGGATGGTTATGGCGCGAATCTGACGCTGGTTGCCGATCATAAGTGGGGCGTCTGGAGTGGCACGGCGAACCTGAATGCCGCCGCCGCAACGTTCAATCGTGTCGACGTTCGTCGTCCGTCGCTGGCGCTAACCGCCAATAGCAGCACGGTGAATATCAGCGAACTTAGCGCATTTACCGAGAAAGGCATTCTTGAAGCCACTGCCAGTGTCTCACAAACGCCGCAGCGCCAGACCCATATCAGCCTGAACGGACGCGGTGTGCCGATGAACATTTTGCAACAGTGGGGATGGCCAGAGTTACCTATTACGGGCGATGGCAATATTCAGCTCACCGCCAGCGGCGATATCCAGACCGATGTACCGCTAAAACCCACGGTTAACGGACAACTCCATGCTGTGAACGCTGAAAAGCAGCAGGTAACCCAAACCATGAATGCTGGCGTAGTTTCCAGTGGCGAAGTCACGTCAACGGAGCCAGTGCAGTAAAAATCAATCTCGCCGGGCACGACATAGCCGTACCCGGCATTCCTTCAATAAATTACAACGTAATTGTCAGCGCATTCCCTTGAGGCGTCACCACCACGCCCAAGTCACTTTCAGCCTGCGAACCGCCTTGCAAACCATTTACTTTCGCAATATTACGCAAGCACAGTGTCCAGTTCTTCGCCTCGCCCGCGCCTGTCACGGTAATCGTATTGCCAGTACGCGCCGCTTTCAGGGTGAAGATCACCGAACCATCGGCGGCGGGCACTTCACAGACAGCTTCATGCCCGTCTTGCAGATTAAAAAGCTGGAAAGCCGTGCCTTCATGCCACGCGTAGTCGGGGCGTTGGTCATTGTTCCCCAGCGCCAGTAAGGTGTTGTCACGCACGTAAACCGGCAAACTAAGAAAATCATGCTGCTGTTTATGCCAACGGCTGCCTTCTGTTTCATCGTTATGCCACAGATGCGTCCAGCGACCTTCTGGCAGATAAAACTGTACATCGCCCACTTCAGAGAACACTGGCGCAACCATCACGCTGTCGCCCAACATGTATTGACGGTCAAGATAATCACAGGCCGGATCGTCCGGGAACTCCATCACCATTGCGCGCATCATCGGCGTACCCAGCGCGTTAGCACGAGCGGCTTCGCGGTACAGATACGGCATCATACGGCATTTAAGCTGAGTGAAATGGCGCACGACATCGCAGGATTCATCATCATAAGCCCACGGCACACGATAAGATTTGCTGCCATGTAAACGGCTATGGCTGGAGAGCAAACCAAATGCGCACCAGCGTTTGTAAACGTGTGCCGGAGCGGTATTCTCAAAGCCACCGATATCGTGGCTCCAAAAACCAAAACCAGAAAGGCCAATAGACAAACCACCGCGCAGGCTTTCCGCCATTGATTCGTAGTTAGCGTAACAGTCGCCGCCCCAGTGTACCGGGAATTTCTGCGCACCGACGGAGGCCGAGCGGGCAAACAAGACGGCTTCTTCCTCGCCGACGGTTTCCTTGAGCACGTTCCACACCAGTTCGTTGTAGATGTATGCATAATGGTTATGCATTTTCTGCGGATCGGAACCGTCAAACCACTGAACGTCTGTTGGAATACGTTCGCCAAAGTCGGTCTTAAAGCAATCGACGCCCATCGCTACCAGGCCTTTCAGTTTATCGGCGTACCATTTGCAGGCATCTGGGTTGGTAAAGTCATAAATCGCTAGGCCTGGCTGCCATTTATCCCATTGCCATAACGAGCCGTCCAGGCGTTTGAGTAAATATCCTTTCTCTTGCAACTCTTTAAATACCGGGGATTTTTGCCCTATATAGGGGTTAATCCAGACGCAGATTTTCAGCCCTTTCGCTTTCAGGCGGCGGATCATCCCTTCCGGGTCAGGGAAAGTTACCGGATCCCACTCAAAATCGCACCACTGGAAAGCTTTCATCCAGAAACAGTCGAAGTGGAAAACATGTAGCGGCAGATTCCGTTCCGCCATGCCGTCGATAAAGCTGTTTACCGTTGCTTCATCATAATTAGTGGTAAATGAAGTCGTTAACCACAAACCAAAGGACCATGCTGGCGGCAACGCCGGACGCCCGGTAAAACGGGTATAACGATCGAGCACCGCTTTCGGCGTCGGGCCATCGATAACAAAGTATTCGAGATATTCACCCTCAACGCTGAACTGTACTTTGGAGACTTTCTCCGATCCCACTTCAAACGAGACGCACTGCGGATGATTAACCAGCACACCGTAGCCACGGTTGGTGATATAGAACGGGATGTTTTTGTACGCCTGTTCGGTGCTGGTTCCGCCATCACGGTTCCAGGTTTCCACCGTCTGACCGTTACGCACCAGCGCAGTGAAGCGTTCCCCCAGACCGTATACCGTTTCACCGACACCGAGATCCAACCGCTCAAACATGTAGCTACGGTTGGTGTTGGTATCCTGTATATAGCCGTTATTTTTCAACTGGCTACCGGTAATACGCACACCATTGCGCAGAAAATCAAGCGACCAGAATTCCCCTTTGGTAACGCGAACACTCAAATTACCGCTCTTCAGCTCGGCATATTCACTCGTGTTTTGCATCTCCACCGGAACGTCATGCAACACATTAATCGGGTAATGCGGACCGCTATCCAGCGCCCCTTGAAAATGCTCAATCCGCACGCCAACCACACCTTCCTGAGGTGAAAAAAAGCGCAGCGTAAACAGCGGCGTATCCAACTGCCAGGTACGCTCCCGCACATCACGCGGCGCGGCATAAACCACCATCTCCTTTCCCCGGTGCTCAACATCAAAAACCTGGATGGGGTGAATCAAATTAAGACCAGGTTGAATAAGCCAGTTTCCATCGCTGATTTTCATAATCCGTTCCTTTCGTTCTGAAATTTTAGTTACCGCATGCATGACAAGTGAAGAAGGCGCCAGTCAGACAGCCCGAAAGTAAACCATCCTTAAGAGTGCGGATATTGCTATTTTTTGTTATCAACTTACGTTTCTTGTTTTCTGTGATCGCGGTAGCGCCAAAATGTAACTTATGGATTTGCTGAAGGTTTCTGTGAAAGGGATCATGGCAAGACGAAACGATACGGAAAAAAGTGTGATGGGGGATGTGATAAGGCGAGGAACTAGCTATAATGCGCCCCGCCTCCATGTAGCAATCGAGGCGCGGAAGATCGTCGTCTCCGGTGAGGCGGCTGGACTTCAAATCCAGTTGGGGCCGCCAGCGGTCCCGGGCAGGTTCGACTCCTGTGATCTTCCGCCAAAATGCCTCTTCTGACGTTCGCCAATCCCTTGTAATACGATTAAAACCAGACATTTTCTTCTGTTCATGATTCAATCGGTTTAACCGAGTTATTTCTTAACATTTATTGCAATGGCGGCGACATGTCAGACAAAGACTTAACCCTGTCTCCGGCAGGCGAATTTAACAAATCAACAGCAGGCAGGAGAGATCGTCCCCGGCATTGATCATGTCAATCGCTTTATCCATCCGCTGATTGATAATTGGCGAATGCAAGGTTTTCTCGGCAAGGCTCGCCACAATCTTCAGCACCGTTGCCTCATCAGGAGTTGCTTCCAGCGATGTCACACTCAACAAATGCTTTATATAGAAATAATCGAGGATTAAACGGTAAACCTGGCGCATGATCGTTGAGAAATCAGCATCCGGAAAATGACAGTGGTAAATTTTGTAGGTCAGTAAATTGCGCAATACATGCGGGGCGCTGAGGATAGAATCCTGGCAAAGCTGCTGCCATTGCTTATCCAGAACTGCAAACTTATCGACCAGATCCTGCTTATCCGTGCTGGCTGTAATATTTAAATACGCCGCCATCTTCCGATGCACCCCAGCGATAATGTTATCCCTGGCGCCTTCATTCGCGATAAGTGAACCCAATGCCGACAGCGCGCGCACCTTCAATCCAACCGACTCCGTTGACGTTGAGCGATGAATCAAACTTATACCTGCCGCCAGCTCGCTTAATAGTTCCTGATGATACTGTTCGGCCTGCGCAAAATGGCGATGCAGATCGAACTCAATGCGTTGCAAGTAAACCATAAACTGTGCCAGCGCCATCAGGTTCTCTTCAACGTTCAACGATGGCGACTGTAGAAGGTGCCAGGCAAAGAGATGCACAATCTGTTGGATCTGATTAACCGGCTGCTGCCGGGCGATGATATTGTTTTTCGCCTTCGCCAGCAGCTCATCTTGTTCATGCACTAACATGCTGTCGGCATCGAACAATACCAGCCGGGCTACTTCCGGACATGAAAGCGTCATCGAATAACGAGTTGTATCCGCGTAGTGCTTTTTACAACGTGGATAAGTAGAACAGGTAACTGAAAGCGCGTTGCCTCCCAGCTCGCGATGAACCAGGCAGAGTTTATCTTCGTCGAGAAACGGACACTGCCCCTGCGCGTCCAGCTTAATTCTCGAATATCTTTGTTTACCTTTTCGCACCAGCATCAAATTCTCTTTCGCCAGCCTGGAGATTTCCGGATGGTGTGCGTTGAGGTAATCATGATGAGTTTTCTTGTCGATATCTATTTTCCATCCCTGACAACAGGAAATCAGGCAGTCAGGTCCGACGCAGGAAAACTTCTTCACAAACTCGGGTTTGATCACTTTATGGATTTGCATAACATTCTTCGCGTTTAAAAAGCGAACAGTAACATGCTGTCAGAAAAAAATGATAACGCCATAACATGACGGTTTAATAAGCATTTCACGCGTTTCATAAAGATAAAGAATAATGCTCGACCTCATCAAATTACCCACGCTATTTGTCAGCGACGCTAATGCAAAAATATTTCGTTGCGACGTGATAAGAGATTTCAATGCTTTTGAATAACGACCGACGCAAACTATGAAGGATACTTATGAGAAAAATATTTATGATTCCGACGAGGATAATATAAAAGCCTCACGGTCGATTTTATTTTCAGACTGCTTCTGGCTGGCGATAATAATGTCAGACGTATCAATGGTCTGCCTGTTATTGCTCAAGATGCGTAACTATTGCTGAAAGGCAACATAAATATGCCTTATATGAACAGAGCCATCCTTGCCATTTTTGCTATCATGCCTGCATACATAAATGACAAAACCGTATGTAGAGGGGAAAAATGGGTTCCACCAGAAAGGGGATGCTGAACGTTCTAATTGCCGCCGTATTGTGGGGAAGTTCAGGTGTCTGCGCACAATACATCATGGAGCAAAGCCAGATGTCATCGCAGTTTCTGACTATGACGCGACTGATATTTGCCGGTTTTATTCTGCTAACGCTCTCCTTTGTCCACGGCGATAAAGTCTTCTCAATCATTAAAAATCATAAAGATGCCATCAGCCTGCTGATTTTTTCCGTTGTTGGCGCACTGACCGTCCAGCTTACTTTCTTACTGACAATTGAAAAATCCAATGCTGCTACAGCAACGGTGCTGCAATTTTTATCACCAACGATTATCGTGGCATGGTTCTCACTGGTACGTAAATCACGCCCCGGCATCCTGGTTTTTTGCGCCATTCTGACATCGCTGATTGGTACGTTTTTATTGGTGACGCACGGTAATCCGACGTCATTATCGATCTCTCCTGCTGCGTTATTCTGGGGTATCGCCTCGGCATTTGCTGCCGCATTCTATACAACATACCCCTCAACGCTCATTTCCCGTTACGGCACGTTGCCAGTGGTCGGCTGGAGTATGCTCATTGGTGGTCTGATCCTGTTGCCCTTTTATGCCGGACAAGGAACAAATTTCGTGGTTAATGGCAGCCTGATTCTGGCATTTTTCTATCTGGTGGTAATTGGAACTTCGCTAACCTTTAGTCTGTATCTGAAAGGCGCACAGTTAATTGGCGGGCCAAAAGCCAGCATTTTGAGCTGTGCAGAACCATTAAGTAGCGCGCTGCTCTCTTTGCTGTTGCTGGGGATCACTTTCACATTACCTGACTGGCTGGGAACGCTGCTGATTCTGTCATCGGTGATTTTGATTTCAATGGATTCCCGCCGCCGCGCCAGAAAAATGTGATCGTCTGGCGCGGCGCGGTTGATAATTACCAGCCCGGCACCGCGCCACCGTTAAAGATAGTTTCTGCCGCTTTAGCAACTTCTGGTGATTGATAAGATTGCAAAAATTCCTTCACGTTTTCTGCATCCTTGTTATCTTCCCGCGCCACCAGAATGTTCACATACGGCGAATTTTTATCTTCAATAAATACGCTGTCATGCACCGGGGAAAGCCCGGTTTGCTGAATATAAGTCGTGCTGATAATCGCCACATCCACTTTCGGGTCGTCCAGTACACGCGGCAACTGTGCCCCCTCCAGTTCCATTATCTGCAAATGACGCGGGTTATCGGTAATATCCAATGCCGTTGGCAGTAAACCTTTCCCTTCTTTCAACGTAATCAGTTTCTCTTTTTGCAAAAGTAACAGCGCCCGCCCAAGGTTGGTCGGATCATTCGGAATCGCCACTGTCGCCCCATCTTTTAGCTGATCGACCGTTTTAATTTTTTTCGAATATCCCGCCATGGGGAATACAAAGGTATTTCCCACCGCCACCAGTTTATAACCGTGCGCCTGATTATCCTGTTCAAGAAAAGGGCGATGCTGGAATACATTGGCATCCAGTTCACCATGATCTGTTGCATCGTTCGGCAGCAATGAACCGCTAAATCCAATCAGTTCAACCTCAAGGCCATACTTCTCTTTAGCCACTTTTTTTGCGACTTCCGCCACATCTTGTTCGGCACCGTTTATGACGCCAACTTTAATGTGTTTGGTATCGCTGCTTTGCTGGTCGCAGCCTACCAGTAGTATTCCTGCCAGTAATAACGCTGCTCCTGTTCGTAGATGATGTGTTGTCAGTTTCATTTTTTATCCTTTTATTAATGATGACCTGACTATAGCGGTAAGGTCGCTGCGGTTAAAAAACGAAATGCTATCGATAAGAAGAAAAAGGAATAAAAGAGGAATATAAGGTCTGGCACTTCTTACTGAATACTAAAACGCGTTTCGTACAGCATGATTAGAGCTATGAAAACAAACTACACTTATGCTTCATTCGATGCCATTTGTAAAAAGGTAGAACTCATGAAACCAACGACGCTGCTTCTTATTTTCGCTGTTTTCGCGATGCCGGGTATGGTGTATGCCGAGTCGCCTTTTAGCTCGTTACAATCGGCGAAAGAGAAAAATACGGTATTACAGGATTTGCGAAAAATTTGTACCCCGCAGGCATCGTTATCAGATGAAGCGTGGGAAAAGTTAATGTTGTCTGATGAAAGCAATAAACAACACATACGCGAAGCCATCGTGGCGATGGAGCGTAATAATCAGAGTAACTACTGGGAAGCGTTGGGCAGGGTAGAATGCCCGGATATGTAAGAGCGGCAACAGCCACTGACCAACACTTCTTTAACCTGATATCAGGATTTCTTCATTTTCACTTTTGCAGTAACCAACAGCGCGGTAAGCAACATCAACGTGCCGGACAATATTAACGGCGAAGTCAGACCAATGTTATCCAGTGCATAACCACCAATTGCCGCGCCGCAGGTATTGGCAAGCTGAATAACAGCCACCTGAATAGATCCCGCCTTTTCTGCCTGATCGGCTAATGAGCGGGTGATTCACGTTGACCAGCCCACGGGAATTAAAGCAAAGGTCAGCCCCCAGATAATCGCCACACCGGTAGCAATAATTTTATCGCTTCCCCACAACGTCAGTACCAGTGCACTAAGAGCAAGCACTAACGGTGCTCCCGCTAAGGCCAGTTTTACTGAACGTTTAAGAATGATCGACGAAAGCGACGTACCGACAAAACTGGCGATACCAAAACTCAACAGCACCAGCGTTAAGCCATCTACGCCGAATCCCGCCAGATTCATATATACCGGTCGAATATAGGTGAAGAAAGCGAATTGCCCCGCAAAGGACATAAAGATAGCGATCATCCCGGCCATCACCCCCGGACGCTGCAACAGACGGAAGGTATTTTGTTTCTGATGCGAGGGTTCGCCAGGCAGCGAAGGCAATGATTTGATAATGCAGATAATACACAGCACGCCCATCACCGCTGCCGCATTAAAGACATTGCGCCAGCCGATAAGCTCGCCTAAAAAGCTGCCTAACGGCGCGGCAATCACCAGCGCAATAGAAACCGCGCCGAAAATCACTGACAGCGCCTTCGGCACCGTACGAGGCGGCACCAGACGCATGGTCAGTGACGCTGACATCGCCCAGAATCCGCCCAGCGCCAGCCCCAGACAGGCTCGACCGATTAATAACATTCTGAACGAGCTGGCAAAGGAAACCAGTAAGCAAGAGAGCGTCAGCAAAACGGCGAACAAAATAACAACGTAGCGGCGGTCGGTGGCCTGAATTGTCTGGGTAATAAACAAACTGGCAAACATCGCCACAAAGGCGGTCACGGTCACCGATTGCCCGGCAAGCCCTTCCGAAATGCCTAAATCCTGCGCCATCGGCGTCAGCAAACTGACAGGTAAAAACTCAACGATAATCAGGCAGGCGACGCAAAACGCCACCGAGAAAACGGCTGACCAGTTCGGTCGGGTGATGGCATCCGCGCCACAGTTTTCTTCGATATGTTCACTCATGGTGTTACCCGTGGCATGTTTCAGGGGAAAAGCCGGTCAGTCTAGCATTGAAATGTGTGACGCATTTAACGTTTTTGCAACCTTTACGGTGTCGTGGGAAAAATTCGAGGCTGCTCGAGGAAATAAAAATCATATGGCAAGGTGATATGCATTTACGCGATTTAGTTGGGAATAAGGGGTAAAGTATCGCACTTAGTGATACACTTTAATAAGCGTACCTCAACGATATGCGTGTGTTTAAAACTAAATGGTTTGCAAGGGAAGCGAAGTCTCATGCAATAACAGATGAAGAGTTGTGCCAGGCCATTTTAGAAACAGATCAGGGTAAAGCTGATGCGCTTGGTGGTAGCGTTTTTAAAAAGCGCCTTCACCAAAATCGTGAGCGTGCAATTATTCTGGCGAAAGGGGGTAGCAATTGGTTTTACACGTTTTTATATGCAAAACAGGATATGTCGAACATCAATAGTCAGGAACTGTCTGGATTTCGAGAACTCGCAAAGCATTATGCCTTCCTGACGAAAGCCCAACTGACGGTCATGATTAACTGTAAAGAACTGACAGAGATTTGCTATGACTGCAAAAACTAAATTCAAAAGTCCTGCATTTGAGGCCATTCACAGCGCGGCTGCTGGATTGTCCAGCGTTGATGCCATTTCTGCCGAAACAATGCGTACTTTTGACAAAGCCTGCCTGAGCAGCGTGCCAGACTTACAACCTGTTGAGATAAAAGCACTGCGGGAAAAATTAAAAGTGAGTCAACCCGTCTTCGCTCACTATCTCAATACTAGCGTTTCAACTGTACAAAAATGGGAAAGCGGCGCTAAGCGCCCCAGCGGTATGTCATTAAAACTGCTTAGTATTGTGCAAAAACACGGGTTAGAGGTGCTGCTGTAAATAGAACGTAGGAATGCGTCCGCCTACTGCCAGATCCCATAGCGGATACGGCGTGAACGCCTTATTTGCCCTACAGGTTAGACGTGGGTATGTAGGCATGATAAGACGCGCCAGCGTCGCATCAGGCAAAGCGGTTTTAATGCAGCCAGTAAACGCCTTCAGTAGGCTGAAAAAACGCGTTGTAGCGCATCTGGAATGCATTAATCTCCTGCATTTCAGGCTCTATTTCGCGCAGAAAACCCAGCGCCAGCCTGACCTGAGCGTCGGTAATCGGCGCGGCAAGGCGAGCTTTTTGTAATATCCGATGCCACTGTTGCAGGTTCTGTTCGCTGCCATCGACAATGACAATTTGCCAGATGAGCAACACCTGCGCAGCATTTTGCAGGTGCGACTCATCCGGGCGATGCAGATAACGTAAAAATTCGTCACCCGCTGACTTTCCCATCTGATCGACCATCGATTCGACGGGTACGACATCAATATTCAGCCGATCGCTGAGACGGCGAATCGCCTTTCTGGCTCCGGATGTCAGCACCCGAAAACCAATCACAAACACCACCGCCATCGTAGCGAGCATTATCCAGATCATGAGTTCTCCTGCGTAACCGGCCCTCATGATATCTGGAAACACTTATCAGATACTAATCCACCAGGATGATTTTCAGCGCAAACAGCGCCGCTACAACCACCACACACAGGTTCAGATCGCGCCATCGTCCGGTACAAACTTTCATAATGCAGTACGACATAAAGCCCAGCGCGATACCTTCAGTGATCGAGAAAGTAAAGGGCATCATCACCGTAGTAATAAATGCGGGCACCGATTCGGTAAAATCATCCCAGTTAACGCGCGCCAGACTTGAGGTCATTAACACGCCCACGAAGATGAGCGCCCCGGCAGTCGCATAGGGTGGAACCATTGCCACCAGCGGTGAGAAGAACATAACCAACAGGAACATAACGCCGACCACAACCGCAGTCAGCCCCGTGCGGCCACCGACCGCCACACCAGAAGTACTTTCAATATAGGCAGTAACAGACGAGGTGCCGATAAACGCACCCGCCACCGAACTGACGCTATCGACATACAGCGCCTTATTCATATTGGGGAATTTACCGTTACTATCTATTAAGCCAGCTTTATCAGTTACCCCAATTAATGTTCCTGATGAATCAAATAGGTTGATCAGCATAAAGGAGAAAATGATACCGGCAAGTTCAAGCGACAACGCGCCGCTCAAATCGACTTCACCAATGACACCGCTAATATCGGGTGGAATGGAATAGATGCCGCTAAAATGAACATCACCGAAAAATAATCCACAGCAGGAAGTAACAACAATAGAAACCAACACCGCCGCATGAAAATTACGTGATGACAACACGGTTATAATAAAAAAACCTAAAATACCTAACAACACGCCGTGAGAACTTAAATCGCCAATCATAACCAGCGTATCTTTATTGGCGACAATAACACCGGTATTTTTTAATCCCATCAAGGCAATAAATAACCCGATACCACTGGTGATACCAATACGTAAACTTAATGGAATGTTGGAAATCATCCAGTAACGGATACGAAAGAGCGTGAGCAAAAACAGTCCGATTGCGCCCCAGAATATGGCTCCCATCCCGGTCTGCCAGGAGATCCCCATCGCCCCCACGACCACGAACGCGAAGAAGGCGTTCAGCCCCATTGCCGGTGCCAGCGCCACGGGTAAGTTAGCAAATATCCCCATCGCAATACTGCCAATACCGGCAATTAAACAGGTGGTGACAAATACCACTTTCGGGTCCATTTGTGCCGCGCCAAGGATTTGCGGGTTAACAAAAACGATGTACACCATGGTTAAAAAAGTAGTCATCCCCGCAATCAATTCTGTGCGGACGGTGGTTCCATGTTGAGGAAGTTTAAATAATCGCGAAAGCGTCCCTGATTCATTACTCACGTAATCGGTATTGTCATTATTCATTTTTTTGTCCATTGAAGGAAATTTAAATCCTTGCTTTTGTAAAACAAATGACAACACTGGTTCAGTGATAATTATCACATTTCAATTGCACATTAATGGATATTCTTTAATAATCTCGCGACGTTTCTTTATGATAAATAATAATCAATTTGATAAAATCAAAATGAGAAAAACATGAATAATTCTATTAGCCATAAATTTCATTACATTAGTCGGAGCGAATACCAGGAATTGTTAGCCGTATCCCGTGGCGAAACCGTTGCCGATTATATTATTGATAATGTCTCTATTTTGGATCTGATCAATGGCGGAGAAATTTCCGGCCCGATTGTGATTAAAGGGCGTTACATTGCTGGTGTTGGCGCAGAATACGTCAACGCTCCGGCTTTGCACCGAATTGATGCTAACGGCGCAACGGCAGTACCAGGATTTATTGATGCTCACCTGCATATTGAATCCAGCATGATGACGCCAGTCACCTTTGAAACCGCCACCCTGCCACGCGGCCTGACAACTGTTATTTGCGATCCCCATGAAATCGTCAATGTCATGGGCGAATCCGGATTCGCCTGGTTTGCTCGCTGCGCAGAACAGGCAAAGCAGAATCAGTATTTGCAAGTCAGCTCTTGCGTACCCGCACTGGAAGGCTGCGATGTAAACGGCGCCAGTTTTACTCTCGAACAGATGCTCGCCTGGCGAGATCACCCGCAAGTTACCGGCCTCGCGGAAATGATGGACTACCCTGGCGTAATTAGCGGGCAGGATGCGCTGCTCGATAAACTGGACGCGTTTCGCCATCTGACGCTGGACGGTCACTGCCCCGGTTTAGGCGGTAAAGAACTTAACGCCTATATTGCTGCCGGTATTGAAAACTGCCATGAGAGCTATTTGCTGGAAGAAGGCCGTCGGAAATTACAACTCGGCATGTCGTTGATGATCCGCGAAGGATCCGCTGCCCGCAACCTCAACGCGCTGGCTCCGTTAATCAACGAATTTAATAGCCCGCAATGTATGCTCTGTACCGATGACCGTAACCCGTGGGAAATCGCCCATGAAGGGCATATCGATGCCTTAATTCGCCGCCTGATCGAACAGCACAATGTGCCGCTGCATGTGGCATATCGCGTCGCCAGTTGGTCAACAGCGCGCCATTTTGGTCTTAATCATCTCGGTTTACTGGCGCCCGGCAAGCAGGCCGATATCGTCCTGTTAAGTGATGCGCGTAAGGTCACGGTGCAGCAGGTACTGGTGAAAGGCGAACCGATTGACGCGCAAACCTTGCAAGCACAAGAGTCGGCGAGACTGGCGCAATCCGCCCCACCGTATGGCAATACTATTGCTCGCCAGCCGGTTTCCGCCAGCGACTTTGCCCTACAATTTACGCCCGGAAAACGCTATCGAGTCATTGACGTTATCCATAATGAGCTGATTACGCACTCCCGCTCCAGCGTCTATAGCGAAAATGGTTTTGATCGCGATGATGTGTGCTTTATTGCCGTGCTTGAGCGTTACGGGCAACGACTGGCTCCGGCCTGTGGTTTGCTTGGGGGCTTTGGTCTGAATGAAGGTGCACTGGCTGCGACGGTTAGCCATGACAGCCATAACATTGTGGTGATCGGTCGTAGTACGGAAGAGATGGCGCTGGCGGTAAATCAGGTGATTCAGGATGGCGGCGGGCTGTGTGTGGTGCGTGACGGTCAGGTGCAGAGCCATCTACCGTTGCCCATTGCCGGCCTGATGAGCACCGACACGGCGCAGTCGCTGGCGGAGCAAATTGACGCCCTGAAAGTTGCCGCCCGCAAATGTGGTTCGTTACCGGATGAACCGTTTATTCAGATGGCGTTTCTTTCCCTGCCAGTGATCCCCGCGTTGAAACTGACCAGCCAGGGGTTGTTTGATGGCGAGAAGTTTGCCTTCACTACGCTAGAAATTGCGGAATAAAAAAATGCCCGGCGTCATGCCGGGCAAAAGTCACCAGTTACGTTTATGCCACTGTCAACTGCTGAATTTTTTTCTCGCGGCGGATTTTGCGTTCTTCCATCACCGCGACTATCGCCATCAGACAGATACAGCCAATTGCGGCGATATCCAGCGCGGCGAAGGTTCCAGCCCAGCCGGTGAGGCCGAATACCGGAGTACCATCGGCAATCATCCCCAGACCTAACTTGGCAAAGCTGTCACCAATCAGGTAGGCGAAGGTGCCTTTAATCCCGTCGGCAGCGCCGATCGCTTTTTTCGGTACAAAGCCAACAGCCGCCACGCCAATCAACAGTTGCGGACCAAATACCAGGAAACCTAATGCAAAGAGAGAAGCCAGGTAGATATATTGATTGCTGGCGTGCTGATACACACCGAGTGTCGCGATAATCAGCGCCAGCGCGATGCAGGCTACCAGGCCACGGCGACCGTTCGCCAGGTCAGAGAGCCAGCCCCACAGCAGAGTACCGACCAGTGCGCCTGCTTCAAACAGCGTAAAGCCCTGAATCGCCACCGCTTTAGAGAGTTTCAGTTCCTGGAACGCGTACACGGTTGACCACTGGTCGATACCAATACGCACCACGTACAGGAAGATGTTGGCGAAGCACAGCAGCCAGATCACTTTGTTTTTCAGCACATACTCAACAAAGATCTGCCACTTGGTCATATCCGTGGATTCCGTCTCTTTGTCCTCTTCGCTGATCTCTTCACCAAACAGTTCTTCGGCTTTACCGAGGCCATACGCTTCAGGGGAGTCACTGCCGTAACGCAGGCCGATAAAACCGACAATCAGCGCGATAATCGACGGGAAAATAAACATGCCGATCACATGACCGTCGAACAGGTAATTTGCGCCGAACAGCGCCACACCCGCCGCGCCCGCACCGCCGAGGTTGTGGGAAATGTTCCAGAAACCGAGAAACGTCCCGCGCTTACGACGCGGCGTCCATTTGGTGATGGTGGAATAACTGCATGAGCCGCCAGTACTCTGGAAAAAGCCGCTTAAGGCGTAAAACGCAATCATCAGGAACAGGCTAACCGATCCGCTGCCCATACTGGCGCTGAAGCCCAGCATACAAATGGCAGAGAGGATCAGCATGAAAGGCAGGAACTGTTTGGTGTTTTTGCCGTCGGCGTAGTAGGAGACCAGCGTTTTACCCACGCCATAAGTGATGGAGAAGCCCAGGCCGATCATCCCCAACTGCGTCATGCTCAACCCGTAAGTGGAGATCATGTCGTTCTGCGCAATGTTAAAGTTCTTGCGAATCAGATACATCGTCAGGTAGCCAATAAAGACCACCAGGTAGGATTGCATGAACGGTTTGAACCACATTTTGCGCCGCACTTCGAGCGGAAGATCCAGAGTCGGCTTGCGAACCTGGTTGAGGAAAGCCAGCATGGGTTACTCCTGATTTCCCATCATTCTTCAAGCCGCAGGTGCTTTAGCTGCATGTATTCCTGCAACTTGAATTAATTGGGGAACGAATTAATGAATGATGGCATTGTAAAAATCAGCAGCCAATCAGGCCTGAGATAGTGTCCAGGCAAAACCTGGAAAATTTCTTAGTTTTGCCGGATATGAGGTAAAAAGGTGAGATGTATCACGCTTCGCGCGGTGCCTGAGCATTCAAAAAGGGCAGTAATAGCAAGGCCGAGATCCCGGCGGCAATGGAGATAACCACAAAAAAACCGCTCCAGTGCCAGGTATCGAGCACTTTCGCCAGCGGCCAACCAGCAAGCGACGCCCCCAGGTAAGCAAACAAGCCGACAAACCCCGTCGCCGCCCCTGCCGCTTCTTTGTGGGAACACTCTGCTGCCGCCATACCGATTAACATCTGTGGGCCAAAAACAAAAAAACCAATGGTGAAGAAGCAAGTCGCCTGCATCACGTAGCTGGCAAACGGCATTAGCCACAGCGAACCGACTGATAGCAAAATCCCGGCGGCGAAAATCAAATTCATCGGCCCACGGTTGCCGTTAAACAGTTTGTCCGAACCCCAACCGGCAACCAGCGCACCGATAAATCCGCCCAGTTCAAACATCGTCACCGCCGTATTCGCCGTGACCAGATCGACGCCCAGCGTCTCGGACATGTACAAGTTGCCCCAGTCGTTGATCGCTGCGCGAACCACGTAGACCAGCACGTAGCAGAACGAAAGCAACCAGATATACGGATTCAGCAACACATATTTGGTGAGGATCTCTTTACGCGTCAGCCCTGCGCCCTCCTGCTGCTGGGCGACCTCCAGCGCGTCGTGTCGCCATTCGCCGACCGCCGGTAAACCTAATGCCTGCGGGCGATCGCGCAGTCGCCAGCAAAGAAAAATCCCCACGACTATCGCCATACAACCGGCAACCATCATCCCGATACGCCAGCTGTAATGCAGCGCAACTGCCGCCATCACAATAGGGATCAACGCGCCGCCAACGTTATGCGCCGTGTTCCATAACGCCCACCAACCGCCGCGCTCGGTACGTGAATACCAGGCGGTTAACAGCCGCGCACAAACCGGCGAACCCCAGCCCTGGAAAAAAGCGTTCAACACCCAGAGCACGGCAAACGCCCATAGCGAAGTGGAAAATCCAAACAGAATGTTGATGATGCCAGTCGCAATAAGCCCCATCCCCATAAAATAACGCGCATTTGAGCGGTCGCTGACAATGCCGGAAACAAACTTCGACAAACCGTAGGTGATGTAAAACAGGGTTGCTAACAGGCCGATATCGCTACGACTTAGCACGCCAGTGGCAAGGATTTCTGGCATAGCGGCGTTAAAACTCTTACGCGTGAAATAAAACAGCGCATAGCCCAACCAGATTGTCAGCAAAATATGCCGACGCCAGTAACGATAGCGGGCATCAATTTCACGTTTATCGCTTATCAGCGGCGCGTCGGCAGGCGCTTTCAGGAACTGCAACATCATCAAGCCTTACACATAACGTTGGGGTAGAGAGACACTGACGCGCGTGCCGTGCAGACAGGATATGGTCAAGGTGCCGCCCAACGCCGTTACGCGCTCACGCATTCCGGTGAGACCAAAACCGTGCTGCCCTGAATCTGGCGGCAAACCGCTACCATCGTCGTCAATCACCAGCATTAATCGCTCATCCTGCTGCCAGCCTTGCAGCGTGACCGCACTGGCATCGGCATGTTTCACAATGTTGTTCAGCCCTTCCTGGCAGACACGAAACAGCGTCACACGCTGGTTTTCACTTAATGCTGATTCATCTATCCGCCATTCAAGATGACTGACAATGCCGCGACCTTCCAGCTCCATTTCTCGCATCAATGAACGGATAGCCTGCTCCAGGGTGAGATCATCCAACTGGCGCGGACGTAACCGTCCTAATAAGCGGCGCACCGCGTCGTAAACGCCCAGCGACAGTTGTTCGATTAACTGCCCGCTCTGCTTCACGCTGGCGTTATCTGCCGCCAGCCGCTGAACAATGCCCGCCTGAGTACGAATGGCGGTGATGGTCTGACCGATATCGTCGTGCAGTTCACGCGCCACATCGCGGCGCACGCTCTCTTCGGTTTCCAGCAAACGTTCGGCAAGATGCTGATTGCGTGCCAGCTCCTTTTGCAGCGACTGGTTAAGTTCACGCAACCGCTGGATGCCTGCGCCCAGTAACAGCCCTGTCAGACTTTGCACCAAAAGCGAGAGCAATAAATCTACCGGATGATCGCGCCATGTCTGGCTGGCAATCAGTGCAATGGCATTCATCAACGTCGCAATCAGCGCCCCTTGCCAACCATAGTGCCAGGCCAGAGCGATAATCGGCAGCGCCAGGCAGAATGGCGTAAAACGCGACAGTTCGTTCGGCAGTCCCAATTGCAGCCAGAGGCTGATAACAAACAGCAGCAAGTACCAAATCAGATGCCGCCCGCGCCAGTTTATCGGCTGAGAAACCAGCGACGGCCCTAGCGGCAGCCAGGTGTTATTAGCCAGGTAGTGCCAGAACACAAGGCAAACAGGAGCCAGCGTCAGACCACCTGTTAAGGTTAATAACAGCGCGTTCCACGATTCGTTACCATACCCGTGCCAAAGCCAGGGCAGCGACTGTAACAACGCTGCCGCCGTTAACGCAGCCCCCTGTAACAACAATGTGCGCCAGTCGCGCTGATGGCGAAAGCGGGAAATCAACGCCACGGGCAGTAACGTCAATAAACTACCGATCATCAATAACGGAAAATGCGTTAACCCGACAGCCTGCGTCAGCCAGTAAATCAGCAGCCATTCCGCGCCCAGCAACACGGGCCAGTATCCGCGCGGGCATTGCAACATCAGCCCCAGTCGCACACCAAACGGAAACAGCAATACCGCCAGATCCGGTCGTTCAACCAGATGCAGGCTAATACTCCACAGGCAAAACCATGCGGCAGAGAAGATAAAAAAGCAGGAAATTACAGTATTTAAGCGGGAGAAAAATGTCTTCATCACCAGCCATCAAACATGCGGCGAGCCAGTTCAACATCGTTACTGACGCCCAGTTTGTCCATCAGATTAGCGCGATGTACGTGCACAGTTTTCGGCGACAAGCCCAGTTCGGCGGCAATCTCTTTCACCGCCATCCCTTGCGCCAGCTTTTCCGCTACCTGACGTTCGCGTTTGGTCAGCGGATCCTGACGACCGGATGCCAGTTTAATGGCGATATCTGGCGTCAGATAACAGCCGCCCGTGGCAACGGTATGCACCGCAGCGATCAGTTCGTCCGGGCTACAGCGTTTGGAGAGAAAGCCGCGTGCCCCCGCATTGAGCGCCTGTTCAACCAGCGCCGGACTGTCGTGAACGGAGAGCATAATTGTCGCCATGCCTTTCGGTAGTTGGCTTAGCAGCTCCAGACCGGAAATATCCGGCATAGAGATGTCGCAAATACACACCTGCACACCGCGCCCTGGCAACCCGGCCAGCGCCTCGCGCCCCGAACCAAACTCGGCAACTACCTGCAAATCAGGTTCCAGCCCCAGCAACTGCGCAAAGCCGGAGCGGACGATAAGGTGATCGTCTATAAGGGCAACGGTTATCATGGTCTTGTCCTGGCGGGTAAAAAAAACGCGCTTACCTTAACGATAAGCGCGCCGCTGTTCAAGCCTTGAGCGGTTACTGAAAGAACACAGCAATCTTGTTAAACATGGTCGGGTCGGACTGATTACGCTGCACTTTTACCACATCTTCCAGTTTGTCTATCTGGCTTATCATCTGCTCCAGCCGCTGATCATCATTCACCAGTAGCCAGATATGGCTTTTGTCGCTGTCCTGAACAGGCAGACAGAGAATGCCCTCAACGTTAAAGGCGCGGCGGGCAAAAAGCCCACAAACGTGGGTCATTACACCAGGATGGTTGCGAACGGTGAGTTCCAGAATCACGTTGTCATGAGTTGTATTTTGCATGGTTTATTCCCCCACCATTTCAGTATTCGCCGCACCTGGCGGCACCATCGGGTAAACTTTTTCTTCCGCATCAATCCGTACATGGATCAGTGCCGGACCAGGGCGATTAATCATTTCCTGCAATGCGGCCTGCGGATCGGCTTCGTTATTCAAATCACACGTTTCGAGGCCGAATCCGGCGGCAATCTGCATAAAGTTGATTTTGCCCGGATAAGTGGCAGCAAAAACACCCTGCTTGTAGAACAGACTTTGTTGCTGATGCACCAGCCCCAGAGCTTCGTTGTTCATCAGAATGATTTTGACATCAAGCTGGTTTTCGCTGGCGGTGGCCATCTCCTGAATATTCATCATCAGACTGCCGTCACCGGAAAAACACAACACTTTGCGATCGGGGTTCGCCAGCGCCGCGCCAATCGCCGCAGGCAGGCCGAAGCCCATCGTACCCAGCCCACCGGAGGTCAGCCACTGACGTGGGCGATTGAGCGGATAGGCCTGCGCCGTCCACATCTGATGCTGACCAACATCAGTGGTAATAATCGCGTTGTCATCCACGCAGGCGGCAACGGCATTAATCAGGCCGTAATGTGTTAACGGATCGCACGCTTTTGGAATTGGACACGGGTATTCGCGCTGTAAATCAGCCACCAGTTGATGCCACTCTGCTCGCGGCTGGGCTTCCACCTGCGGGATCAGTTGCGCCAGCACGTCATCGACATCCGCCTGTATCGCCACATGCGGTTGCTTCACTTTACCCAGCTCTGCGCGGTCAATATCCACATGGATGATTTTGGCGTTCGGACAGAACTCCTCCGTTTTGCCAATCGCCCGGTCATCAAAACGTGCTCCGAGAACAATCAGCAGATCCGCCTCCTGCAAGATATAGTTGGTGCTGCGCACACCGTGCATCCCCAGCATACCCAGCGACAGTGGATGCGCTTTCGGCAACATGCCCAGCGCCATTAAGGTCATGGTGGTGGGCAACTGGGCTTTCTCTGCCAGTTCACACACCCGTGCAGGCGCGTTAATGACACCGCCCCCCAGATAAAGCACCGGGCGTTTGGCGGCGTTAATCATTGCCGCAGCGTCACGAACGCTTTCTTCGCTAAAGGTGGGGGCGGCGGCTTTTTCTGCCATAACAGGTTGTTCTTCAATCTCAAAAACCGCTGTTTGCACATCCTTAGGAATGTCTATCCACACCGGGCCAGGACGGCCTGATTGCGCAATGCGGAAGGCATCGCTCATGACCTGCGGGAGTTCTTCGATATGTCTGACCAGATAGTTATGTTTGGTGATGGGGATAGAGATGCCGTAGGTATCGACTTCCTGGAAAGCGTCGGTGCCAATCATTGAGGCAGGAACCTGACCGGTGATGCAAATCAGCGGGATAGAGTCCAGCCGCGCATCGGCAATGGCAGTCACCAAATTAGTCGCACCCGGCCCACTACAGGCCATGCAAACTGCGGGTTTGCCGTCGGTACGCGCCATCCCCTGGGCGATAAATCCCGCGCCTTGTTCGTGACGAGCCAGAATATGGCGGATTTGCGTGCTTTGGCTTAAGGCGTCATAGACAGGGAGAATCGAGCCGCCAGGTATCCCCGTCACAATCTTAATGCCCTGCTGTTCCAGAAAATGAACGATAAATTCTGCGCCAGTAAAACGCTTGCGTGTCGATATTATGCCCGAACTTGCCATACTCCAGTCCTTTTCTTCTGAGCCGACTTTCCGGGGGCGCTTAAACGAAAAACCCCGCCCGGTTTGCGCCGGCGGGGTTTTGGAATCGTGTGTTGTTCCAGTCCCTACGGCGCATTGCCGACGACCACCACCACACGCACGACGACCACTGCGGCGGATGGCGCAGTTGGTAGTAGTTTTGCGTTGAGCATGGAAATAGTCATTGGGGACCTTGTTGGTTTTGTGTTTAACAATATTTATACAAGCACAGGTTTACAGGGGAGACAATGGAAAATTTTTCATCAAAGGAAAATTGAGGGATTGATCACGTTTTGTACTGAATCGCAGGTAACAAAAAACCCCGCCGGAGCGAGGTTTCGTCAGCCGCTCGCGGCTGGTAACCGCAAAGCACACTGTATTATGTCAACACTGAAAGTATACGTGTTCCGCATAGAACACGCAATTTCGGCACGAATTTTGACTTTTTTAACGCATAGTCGAGTATCGATCACAGTTTGCAATTTGTCCAAAAATTACTGTTTATTTATACAGTACACTTCTATAATATCACTGTACGCAATGTGTTATGCGGGGCCGCATCGTTACCCGGCGCACTAAGTCCTGGCTGAAACGGGTGGTGCCGTCAGCGCCTTAACCCCGCGTGAGCACACTGTGTTATGTCAACAGCACAACGTTTCTCCTTGAGAGACCGCGTGCACAACAGCTGGCAACAGGCAGCGGAAAGGTACGTCGGCTGGTAGTGCTCCTGAACCACAGGAGACGCGTATGAGCCTGGTGGATATCGCCATTCTTATCCTCAAACTCATTGTTGCAGCACTGCAACTGCTTGATGCTGTTCTGAAATATCTTAAGTAATTCAGATTCAAGCCGCACTAAAGGGGAGCGGGAAACCGCTCCCCTTTTATATTCTGCTTGCAAATGGGTGTCGGACGCGATGCTGGCGGATGTGGCGTTAAGGTTTTATCCCTATTCCGGCAACATTTATTGCCGCTTTTGTTTATATATTCTGCCGTTTTTCTTATTACTATTCCTCATATATATCTGGCTAACATTTATCAATGTGATAGATTTCTCTCCCGCATTTATTCGAATGCGTAGTAACTTATTCTAAATATATTTTTATAAGCGTCTGTGATAATGAAAAGGCATAGAAACGTCAATTTATTATTGATGTTGGTATTACTCGTGGCCGTCGGTCAGATGGCGCAAACTATTTATATTCCTGCTATTGCCGATATGGCGCGCGATCTCAACGTCCGTGAAGGGGCGGTGCAGAGCGTAATGGGCGCTTATCTGCTGACCTACGGTGTCTCACAACTATTTTATGGCCCAATTTCCGACAGGGTAGGTCGCCGCCCGGTGATCCTCATCGGAATGTCCATTTTTATGTTAGCAACGCTGGTTGCGGTCACCACCTCCAGCCTGACGGTATTGATTACTGCCAGCGCAATGCAAGGGATGGGAACCGGTGTCGGTGGTGTGATGGCGCGTACATTGCCGCGTGATTTGTATGAACGGACACAGCTACGCCACGCTAATAGCATGTTAAATATGGGTATTCTCGTCAGCCCTTTGCTCGCACCACTCATTGGCGGTCTACTGGATACCATGTGGAACTGGCGAGCCTGTTACCTGTTTTTACTAGTGCTTTGTGCTGGTGTGACCTTCAGTATGGCACGCTGGATGCCAGAAACGCGCCCTGTCGATGCACCGCGTACGCGTCTGCTCACCAGCTATAAAACGCTCTTTGGAAATGGCGGTTTTAACTGCTATTTACTGATGCTGATTGGCGGTCTGGCAGGGATTGCCGCTTTCGAAGCCTGTTCTGGGGTGCTGATGGGCGCAGTATTAGGGCTGAGCAGTATGACGGTCAGTATTTTGTTTATTCTGCCAATTCCGGCGGCATTTTTCGGTGCATGGTTTGCCGGACGCCCGAATAAACGGTTCTCTTCGTTAATGTGGCAGTCCGTTATCTGTTGCCTGCTGGCAGGACTGATGATGTGGATCCCCAGCTGGTTTGGCGTAATGAGTGTCTGGACACTGCTCGTTCCCGCAGCATTGTTCTTTTTCGGTGCCGGGATGCTGTTTCCGCTGGCAACCAGCGGCGCGATGGAGCCTTTCCCCTTCCTGGCGGGCACGGCTGGCGCACTGGTCGGCGGTCTGCAAAACATTGGTTCCGGCGTGCTGGCGTCGCTCTCCGCGATGCTGCCGCAAACCGGCCAGGGAAGCCTGGGGCTATTGATGACCTTAATGGGAATGTTAATTGTGCTGTGCTGGCTGCCGCTGGCGACGCGGATGTCGCAGCAGGGACAGCCCGTTTAACTTACGTCACCACAGCATCGTCATCAGCTCCACAGGAGAACGATGCTGCTTTATCAAGTCGCGCATTACCCGCATGTGTGGCGCGGAGTGGGAATAAAAAGCCTGATAGCCAGCACAAAGTACCTTATCCGGCTGACCATCCCCGGCATGAGGGCAAAGGAGATACCAGTCACACTCCTGACACCCCCTCTGTGGTTGTTGGCTTTCGTTCCCGCACCATTTTTGCAGCGTGACATCAAAAAGCTCGATTGATATACGACTGATATCTGTCCGCACCCAACACTCGAACAGGGCGATTAAAAATTGTCCCCATAACTCGGTTGTCACCGACGCTGCCGTCAGCTCGCCTCGGTCATTAAATTCTATATGGGGAATGAGTTGCACGGCGCGGATGCCCCTCTGTTTTAAATTCTTATAAAAATCACCTGGTTGTAATGTATCTTTATACTCTACAACCAGTTTATGCCTGTCCTCTTTAGCATCTATAACCTGACTTCCTGTCATGTGATTCTCTCAATTAATACGATAAGTTGGTGTATATGCGTAACAGCAAACAGTATTGCGAGAGATAACACCGCGAGGGAGATCATAAATTTGTCACGGATTACGCAAATTTGGGAAAAATCGCTATTAGCCACATCCATTAAATTACGATTTCGTGTATAGCGCCAGAGGATTAGTGCCACAAGGGCGAGGATGCCAATAGAAATCCAGAACAATATGCCTGACTGGTGCCAGTTATGTTTGATTGCCAGCGCCATCAACGCACCGTAGCCCAGCATAGTACGAAACCATGCCAGCGATGTGCGTTCCGGCTGAAGGCCTGGGTCGGCAATCCGTCTGGCTTTGCGGCTATCCGGCATACAACACCAGTCCCATAACGATCACCACCACGATCATCAATATTAAGCTAATGATTAATAAGCTGTTGGTGTAAGGTAAATCTTCTTTCAGACGCATCGCTTTTTCATTGCGTAACCAGCGCAGGTAGCCATACATTGCCAGTCCGCCAGAAAATAAGCATAGCAATAACGCCAGCAGCTCGCGAATGACGGGCGTGGCGAAGTCTGGCGCAAGTTGATCCAGCCCCACACCTGCTGCCAGAAATCCTAGTGCAGTACGGATCCACGCCAGAAAAGTACGCTCATTAGCCAGCGAGAAGCGGTAATCAGGCGCTTCTCCGAGGCGGGAAATTTTCATTGTTGCTCCTTTGCAATTTCACAATAGCGATGTTTTATCCGTCTCTTTTTAGGAATTTCGGTTGATGTTTTCTTGATATGCTTTGCCATCCGCTACAAGGAGGTCAGATGGGTATCATAGCGCAAAATAAAATCAGTTCATTGGGCATGCTGTTCGGTGCCATCGCCTTAATGATGGGGATTATCCACTTTTCATTCGGCCCTTTTTCCGCGCCACCGCCAACGCTTGAAAGCATCGTGGCGGACAAAACGGCTGAAATTAAAAGAGGTCTTCTCGCCGGAATAAAAGGCGAAAAAATTACCACCGTGGAAAAAAAAGAAACGCCTGATGTCGATAAAATCCTCGATCAAGGCGGTATCGCACTGGCCATTGCTGCGCTACTTTGCGCATTTGTTGGCGGTATGCGTAAGGAAAATCGCTGGAGCATTCGCGGCGCTCTGGTATTTGGCGGCGGGACGCTGGCTTTCCATACCTTGCTTTTTGGTATCGGCATCGTGTGCAGCCTTCTACTGATATTCCTGATTTTTTCTTTCCTGACTGGCAGTTCACTGGTTTAAGCAGCCTGAATATTGCCCGCCAGGTTTCCGCCAGCGGGCATCATCGTCAGAACTTCTGTTTTTTATCCTCGACTTTCACCCCTTGCGTCGGTAAACCGGTGTCATAGTCGCGTACCACTGGAGAATAACCATCCTGTGGGCGAGGGCGGAACGCCCCCATCCAGCGCGGTTGCGCATCTTTGCGCCACGGACGGAGGCTCCATTGGTAACTGCGGAACGGATCGCGAATTTTGTCCATGTAACCCAATAAGGCGTCATGCATTTTGCTGCGAACGTCGGCAAAACGAATATCATCGATCAGGTTATGCATTTCATTTGGGTCATTACGGCGATCGTAAAGTTCATCACTGGTGAAGAGGTTGAGCACCAGTTTAAAGTCATCCGTCACCCAGCAACGCACCGGAATAAAGCCGCCAAAGCTGTCATGCTCAATCTCGTAGCGGTTAAATTCCACCATCACGCCGCGTGGCTCTTTCGCTGTGAGGATATTTTCCCCTGGCAATATGTCAGGTTTTTCAATATCCGCCAGCGCCATCATTGTCGGTAGTAAATCAATATGGCAGACTGGCAGGTTTTAAAAAATCAAATAA
>NZ_AEJZ01000092.1:0-3458 GCF_000208525.1 Escherichia sp. TW14182 | reverse complement strand
CACCCCACTCCAGCACAGCCAGAAGCATGGCCATCTTTGGGATAAAGCTGTCTTTCCATCGCGAAATTTGCGATTCATTAATCCCTAATGCATCAGCAACCTTTCGCTGACCACGTACAGCAATTCGATTCAGGATGTTGCTTGTGATTGCATTCGCTTTCTTGCGAGTACTTGTAAGTTGCATATGTAAGTATTTCCTTAACAAATAAGAAGTTATACGCACCAACTGATGCGCGTTGTATTCCCGCATTTCGGCGGGAATAAGGACCATGACTGTTAAAGAGCAATTTGCTTATGCCGCTTTGCGATAAGCACTTTCTTGATACTTCAGGGCGCCAGCTGTAACGACTTCCAGTCGATAGGCGTCTTTCTCTGGGATGACTTCCTTCCACTGAGAGACTGCTGCATCGCTAATGCCTAACGCTTTAGCTACCGCACGCTGGGTTCCGAAGTGGTCGATAACATCTTTCTTGTACATAGACTCGCTCCGAAATTAAAGAACACTTAAATTATCTATCAAAGGAATCTTAAGTCAAGTTTATTTAAGATGTCTTAACTATGAATACACAACTGATGGGTGAGCGTATTCGCGCTCGCAGAAAAGAACTTAAGATTAGGCAGGCTGCCCTTGGCAAGATGGTTGGCGTGTCTAATGTTGCTATTTCCCAATGGGAGCGTTCTGAAACTGAGCCCAATGGCGAAAACCTATTGGCTTTAGCCAAGGCTTTACAGTGCTCCCCTGATTACTTGTTGAAAGGAGAAGATAGTCTTTCAAACATTGCCTATCACAGCAGGCATGATCCAAGAGGTTCGTATCCTCTAATTAGTTGGGTAAGCGCAGGATGTTGGATGGAAGCTGTAGAGCCATATCATAAGCGTGCAATAGATAACTGGTACGATACAACCGTAGATTGTTCAGAAGATTCGTTTTGGCTGGACGTAAAGGGTGATTCGATGACGGCTCCAGCCGGTCTTAGCATCCCGGAAGGGATGATAATACTAGTCGATCCTGAAGTAGAACCTCGTAATGGGAAGCTGGTAGTGGCAAAGCTCGAAGGAGAAAACGAGGCAACTTTCAAGAAATTAGTTATTGATGCTGGCAGAAGGTTTCTAAAACCACTTAACCCACAATATCCGATGATTGAGATCAACGGGAACTGCAAAATCATCGGTGTAGTTGTCGATGCAAAAATAGCAAACCTTCCATAAGGGGCATTCGCCCCTTTTTTTCTTTCCTTTAAAAATCAAAGCAAAACTTAAGCTTCGCAACAAAATTTAAGTTTTCTTCAAAAACGCTCTTGACCAATAGTTAAAGAAATCTTAAATTTAAGTCATCGGCAGGACGCTGGTAGCCAAACGGAACAGATTGGCAGGCTCTTTAACATTGATGGGATTGTCCCGCCGAAATGCGGGAACCAAAGAGTAGTTGGCTTTGGGGTGACGTGAAGTGCAGCTGCACGACGGCAACCGGAAGATAAGCACCCGGCGCGTCACCGCCAAAGTCAATCATCGGAGGTCAACATGGCAGTAGTCATTA
The DNA here is from genome assembly GCF_000208525.1 of Escherichia sp. TW14182. Classification (NCBI taxonomy): domain Bacteria; kingdom Pseudomonadati; phylum Pseudomonadota; class Gammaproteobacteria; order Enterobacterales; family Enterobacteriaceae; genus Escherichia; species Escherichia sp. TW14182. The sequence continues at coordinate 1,921 of NZ_AEJZ01000092.1, read as the reverse complement.
CATATCTGGCTGACGATAACGCCAGAAATCGCCGCAGAGCACGCAGACAGGCTCAACGTGAGCAGGCAATGCAAGAACAGCGACTGGCGCGAAAAATTGCGCTAAAGCTCTCTGGTTGCGTCAGAGCAGACAAAGCAGCATCACTCGGAAGCCTTCGCTGCAAGAAGGCAGATGAATGCAGTGGAAGTATTTGCCTGCCAAACGTAGCCATTTACGCGGCAGGCTACCGGAAATCAAAACAACTGACGGCGAGATGATAAATTAATTTGCTAATTACTTGTTTTTGCCATGCTTATCCTGAGCGATAAGTTCATCCATAAGACTGTCTTTCTTCCCAGCAAACCTAATGTAGCACTCATTTCTATAGCGTTCCGGGATAACAAAACGGTCGATTTCAGGATATCCAGTAGCAGAAGGTACCCGAATAAGAAGCCCTTTTTCGAGCAATGAGATTGCTTCAGGGCTTCCCTTTTCTGTCTTTAGCTGGTTATTAGCGGCTACAGCGAATGCCAAATACGCTCTTTCTCCAAGAGTTAACGAATCAAACAAATCTTGCACGTATTTCTCTTCTTTAGATTTGCGCTTCTGAGCAGCGAATATCTCAATTCTTTCAGTCACAGCGTGATAAGCGGAATTAACAACGCCGTTAAGCACATAGCTAACGCAAAACAACAGGATGTAATACATCCAGTAATGAGGAAGGATTTCTGGATTATGCAGGTTTATCCATTCTTTTACGCTTACAGGCATAACAATAATCAATATGATTAGGATGATTAGCATATGAATCAACTGTTTAAGTGTCATTCCTTGCAGGAAAAAATGCATTAGTTCCTGCCACCATGAGTTGTTCATCGGCGTTTCTCTTTTGCTCTCTGTAGGGGTGAATAGAGTTTATCCGATTTCTCGCTGTAGGGGTACACGAGAACCACCGAGCCTGATGTGGTTAAAAGACAGGCATACTAATAAACACTGCACTGTGTATTCATTCCAACGAGTGAATACACTGAGCAATGTCGCTCGTAACTAAACAGGAGCCGACTTGTTCTGATTATTGGAAATCTTCTTTGCCCTCCAATGTGAGGGCGATTTTTTATCTGTGAGGATATGAATAGATGTCAAACATCAAAAAATACATCATTGATTACGACTGGAAAGCATCAATAGAAATTGAAATCGACCATGACGTAATGACAGAGGAAAAACTTCACCAGATTAATAATTTCTGGTCAGACTCTGAATACCGACTCAATAAACACGGCTCTGTATTAAATGCTGTATTAATCATGCTGGCGCAACATGCTCTGCTTATAGCAATTTCAAGCGACTTAAATGCATATGGTGTTGTGTGTGAGTTCGACTGGAATGATGGAAATGGTCAGGAAGGATGGCCTCCAATGGATGGTAGCGAAGGAATAAGAATTACCGATATCGATACATCAGGAATATTTGATTCAGATGATATGACTATCAAAGCCGCCTGAGCGCGGCGTTACCGCATACCAATAACGCTTCACTCGAGGCGTTTTTCGTTATGTATAAATAAGGAGCACACCATGCAATATGCCATTGCAGGGTGGCCTGTTGCTGGCTGCCCTTCCGAATCTTTACTTGAACGAATCACCCGTAAATTACGTGACGGATGGAAACGCCTTATCGACATACTTAATCAGCCAGGAGTCCCAAAAAATGGATCAAACACTTATGGCTATCCAGACTAAATTCACTATCGCCACTTTTATTGGCGATGAAAAGATGTTTCGTGAGGCCGTCGACGCTTATAAAAAATGGATATTAATACTGAAACTGAGATCAAGCAAAAGCATTCACTAACCTCCTTTCCTGTTTTCCTAATCAGCCCGGCATTTCGCGGGCGATATTTTCACAGCTATTTCAGGAGTTCAGCCATGAACGCTTATTA
>NZ_AEJZ01000093.1:0-51720 GCF_000208525.1 Escherichia sp. TW14182 | reverse complement strand
CCGCGTTGGCGATTTCCTGAGCGTCGCCGAGGCGACCCGCAGGAACCTGCGCCAGGATACCCGCACGCTGGTCATCGCTCAGCGCACGTGTCATGTCCGTTTCAATAAAGCCCGGAGCAACAACGTTTACAGTAATACCACGTGACGCAACTTCGCGCGCCAGGGATTTACTGAAGCCGATCAAGCCCGCTTTCGCCGCAGCGTAGTTGGCCTGACCGCCATTTCCCATGGTACCAACCACAGAACCGATAGTGATAATACGACCATGACGCTTTTTCATCATAGCGCGCATTACCGCTTTTGACAGACGGAAAACAGATGAAAGGTTGGTTTCGATAATATCGTTCCACTCATCATCTTTCATTCGCATTAACAGGTTATCACGAGTGATACCGGCATTATTGACCAGGATATCGACTTCACCAAATTCTGCGCGAATTTTTTCCAGAACAGATTCGATAGATGCCGGGTCGGTCACATTCAACATCAGACCTTTACCGTTATCACCTAAATAATCGCTGATCGCCTGAGCGCCGCTTTCACTGGTCGCAGTACCGATAACTTTCGCGCCACGAGCTGCGAGCGTTTCAGCAATTGCGCGGCCAATCCCACGGCTTGCACCGGTTACCAGTGCGATTTTTCCTTCAAAATTCATATTTTTCCTCTTTTAAAGCTCGAGCGCCGCTGCCATCGCTGAAGGTTCGTTCAGCGCCGAGGCGGTCAGGGTGTCGACAATGCGTTTCGTCAGGCCAGTAAGCACTTTGCCCGGGCCGACTTCATAAAGATGTTCAACGCCTTGCGCTGCCATGTATTCAACAGATTTCGTCCACTGAACCGGATTATACAGCTGACGTACCAGCGCATCACGGATAGCATCGCCATTAGTTTCGCATTTCACATCAACGTTATTCACAACCGGAACGGTTGGGGTATTGAAGGTGATTTTCGCCAATTCAACAGCCAATTTATCGGCAGCCGGTTTCATCAGCGCACAGTGTGACGGTACGCTTACAGGCAACGGCAGCGCACGTTTTGCGCCCGCAGCTTTACAGGCAGCGCCTGCACGCTCAACCGCTTCTTTATGACCGGCAATAACGACCTGCCCCGGAGAGTTAAAGTTTACCGGAGAAACGACCTGACCTTCTGCAGCTTCTTCACACGCTTTAGCAATAGACGCATCATCAAGACCGATAATTGCCGCCATTGCACCTGTCCCTTCCGGTACAGCTTCCTGCATGAACTTGCCACGCATCTCAACCAGACGCACCGCATCAGCAAAATCAATCACACCAGCGCAAACCAGCGCGGAGTATTCACCCAGGCTGTGACCGGCCATCATCGCCGGTGCTTTACCGCCCTGCTGCTGCCACACACGGTACAGCGCAACAGATGCCGTCAACAGTGCTGGTTGGGTTTGCCAGGTTTTATTCAATTCTTCGGCAGGTCCCTGCTGGGTCAGTGCCCACAAGTCGTAGCCCAGCGCCGCAGAAGCTTCAGCAAACGTTTCTTCGACAATGGGATAGCTCGCCGCCATATCAGCCAGCATTCCAACTGTTTGAGAGCCCTGTCCAGGGAACACAAATGCAAATTGCGTCATCTTTAAATCCTTATCCTAGAAACGAACCAGCGCGGAGCCCCAGGTGAACCCACCGCCAAAGGCTTCAAGCAGAACCAACTGCCCAGGCTTAATGCGCCCGTCGCGTACAGCTTCATCCAGCGCGCACGGGACAGAAGCGGCAGAAGTATTACCGTGGCGATCCAGCGTCACCACGACATTGTCCATCGACATGCCGAGTTTTTTCGCCGTTGCGCTGATAATACGCAGGTTAGCCTGATGCGGAACCAGCCAGTCCAGTTGAGAACGGTCAAGATTATTTGCCGCCAGCGTCTCATCAACGATGTGCGCCAACTCGGTTACTGCAACCTTGAAGACTTCGTTGCCCGCCATGGTCAGATGAATTGAATTTTCAGGATTCACACGGTCGGCATTAGGCAACGTCAGCAATTCACCATAGCTGCCATCAGCATGAAGATGCGTTGAGATAATTCCTGGCTCTTCAGAGGCAGCCAGCACTGCAGCGCCCGCGCCATCGCCAAAAATAATAATAGTCCCGCGATCTGTCGGATCGCAGGTGCGCGCCAGTACATCGGAACCAACAACCAGAGCATACTTCACCGCACCTGATTTCACGTATTGATCGGCTACGCTTAATGCATAGGTGAAACCTGCGCAGGCTGCTGCAACGTCAAATGCCGGGCAACCTTTAATGCCCAGCATGCTTTGAATCTGACAAGCTGCGCTCGGGAAAGCGTGCGTAGCAGAAGTCGTTGCCACAACGATCAGGCCAATCTGGTCTTTCTCAATGCCCGCCATCTCAATTGCGCGTGTCGCCGCTTCAAAGCCCATGGTTGAAACGGTTTCGTTTGGCGCGGCAATGTGGCGTTCGCGGATACCGGTACGAGTGACAATCCACTCGTCAGAGGTGTCCACCATTTTTTCCAAATCGGCGTTTGTCCGCACTTGTTCGGGCAGATAGCTGCCAGTACCAATAATCTTCGTATACATGTACGCTCAGTCACTTTTCGGTTATATACCGTCACTTGCAAACTGCGAGTTCGCTGGCAGCGTCCTGCTACCGCAGAGTTCCGCTTTTGCCACCGTCCAGCAGCTCAAAACCAGCTGGGTATACAGATTCCAGGCGAGCGGCAATTCGCTGAGGAACTTGTCGCTGCACCGCCTGCACTGCCTGTTCAATCGCGACCGCAAAAGCTCGCTGATTGGCTGCACCATGACTTTTTATCACCGTGCCGCGCAATCCTAACAGACAGGCGCCGTTATACTGGTCGGGGTTGAGGTGACTGAATCGCCTCGTCAGGCTCTTTTGTAGCCAACGCTTTAATAACAGTAGCCACCACGACCGTTTTTTCCCTTCTCCCTGAGATTTCAGCAGAGAAAGGAACATCCTGACAACACCTTCCATCGTCTTTAATGTGACATTTCCTGTAAAGCCGTCACAGACCAGCACATCTGTCTTGCCAGTTAATAACTCATTGGCTTCAAGATAGCCGATATAGTTGATAGAAGGGATTGTTTTAAGCACCGCTGAGGCATCCCGAATACTGTCGAGACCCTTTACTTCTTCTTCACCAATATTGAGCAACGCCACGCGAGGATTGGGAATTTCCACCACCTCTTCAGCCAAAACTGAGCCCATAATGGCAAATTGCACCAACATTGTGCTGTCACAATCGACGTTGGCTCCTAAATCGAGAACCACCGTTTTGCCCTTTTGTTGATGCGGTAACACCGTCACCAACGCCGGGCGCTCAATCCCCTCCAGGGGCTTGAGTAATAATTTAGCCAGCCCCATCAGCGCCCCGGTATTGCCAGCACTGACACAGGCTTGCGCTCGACCTTCTTTCACCAGTTCCAGCGCCACGCGCATTGAGCTACCGCGACTGGCGCGGATAGCTTGCGAAGGCCGGGCATCACTGGCGATAACTGACTGCGCAGGAATAATCTGCAAACGAGAACGTTGTTCGAAGTCAGCTTTAGCAAGTAATGGCGTGATGGCGTCGGGATTACCGACTAAAAGAAGAGTGAGTTGCGAATTAGAGTTCAGTGCCTGCAAAGCTGCAGGCACTGTCACAGAAGGACCAAAATCGCCCCCCATGACATCTAACGCCAGGGTTAGACGTGTCAAGGTATCGTCGCCGCCCGGTTTGGTCTTTCCCCAGTTGCCTGGGGAAAATCCTCACTAAGCTTCATCACGCAGATGCGTGATTACTTAGCGATGACCTTGCGGCCACGGTAGTAACCGTCGGCAGTGATGTGGTGACGCAGGTGTTTTTCACCAGAAGTTTTGTCTACAGACAGGCTGGTGACTGCGGTCAGCGCGTCATGGGAACGACGCATGCCACGTTTGGAACGGGTTGGTTTATTCTGTTGTACGGCCATGGACCTTACTCCTCAATTACGGTTTATCCCCGATCCAACGGGGAGCACCAATTACTTACGCTTTAAGCTGGCTAATACGGCAAATGGGTTTGGCTTTTGCGCTTCTTCAGGCAGTTCACCAAAGACCATGTCCGCTTCGGACACTTCACAGTGTTCAGAATCATGCACCGGAACTACCGGCAAGGCGAGGATGATTTCATCTTCAACCATTGCAAGCAGATCGATTTCACCGAATTCGTTAACCTCAATCGGTTCATACGCTTCCGGCAGTGCTTCAGCCTGTTCGTCTGAACGCACAGGACTAAAACAGTACGTTGTGTAGACCTGATGAGTAAACGGCTTCCCGCAACGCTGACACTCGAGCGTTACCGTCACCTTCGCATCGCCGTTTAACACTGCGAGACGTTGGTTATCGATAGCGAACGACATGGAGCATTCCACATCACTGTCCACACTGACTACGGATTCGGCGACGCGCTCAACCTGATCAGGAGTATAGATACCCTGGTAATCAAGGCGTTTTTGAGCCGTACGAACCGGATCGAGAGTCAGGGGTAATTTTACCTTTTGCATAGGGCGCGCATATTAACTTTGTAACGTCATAGAGTCAAAGAAAAAGGCAGCCTGTGGTTGCCTTTTGCCAATAATTCGCACACATTGCGGGTTACTGCTTTATTTTCGTTCAGTGCTGATAACGAACATCAACCTGCAAAACGAAGCGCATAGTTTAAAATGGCTATCATCAATACGCTATATCTGATGGAAAAAAATATGTCTAAACTTATTTTAGCCTCCACTTCGCCCTGGCGCCGCGCCCTACTTGAAAAACTACAAATCTCTTTCGAATGTGCCGCCCCGGAGGTCGACGAAACCCCGCATAGCGATGAATCACCGCGCCAGCTGGTGCTCCGGCTGGCGCAAGAAAAAGCGCAATCCTTAGCGTCACGTTATCCCTCTCATTTAATTATTGGTTCAGACCAGGTGTGTGTTCTTGATGGGGAAATCACCGGTAAACCGTTAACGGAAGAAAATGCGCGTCTGCAATTACGCAAAGCCAGCGGCAATATTGTCACCTTCTATACTGGGCTGGCGCTATTTAATTCGGCGAACGGGCATCTGCAAACGGAAGTGGAACCTTTTGACGTTCATTTCCGCCACTTAAGCGAGGCGGAGATTGATAATTACGTGCGTAAAGAACATCCCCTGCACTGCGCTGGCAGTTTTAAGAGTGAAGGGTTTGGCATTACGTTATTCGAGCGTTTAGAAGGACGTGACCCTAACACGCTGGTTGGTTTGCCGCTTATCGCACTCTGTCAGATGTTACGTCGGGAAGGGAAAAACCCGCTGATGGGATAGTTGTTTGCGCCGGATGCGGTTACGTCGCATCCGGCAATCGGTGCTGGCGGCCTGAGGCAGTATCAGGCCTACCGCCCATTATATCTGGCTTATATGCTTGTATTAACGCGCATTACGCAGTTTCTGCAAACAACGCTTCAGGCCATCATCCATCGGCGCTTCGATACGCATCACCTCACCCGTTCCCGGATGGGTAAACTTCAACGCTGCCGCATGCAGGAACAAACGTCTCAGCCCCGTTCCGGTCTCAGTGAGCTGTTGATCAAACTCACGATCGCCGTAACGATCATCAAACGCAATCGGATGACCAGCGTATTGAGTATGCACACGGATCTGGTGCGTACGTCCGGTAACCGGACTGCAACGAACCAGGGTGGCAAATGCATAGCGTTCTTCCACTTTAAAGCGTGTTTCCGACGGTTTGCCTTCCTGACTGACACGCACGATACGTTCGCCGCTTTGCAGAATATTCTTCAGCAGCGGAGCCTGGACACTCTTCACGTGTGACTGCCACTGACCGCGCACCAGCGCCAGATAATCTTTTTGCATCCCTTTTTCACGTAATTGCTCATGCAGAGAACGTAACGCCGAACGTTTTTTCGCTACCAGCAATACACCTGAAGTGTCCCGGTCGAGTCGATGCACCAGTTCAAGGAATCGCGCTTCCGGGCGCAACGCCCTCAGCCCTTCAATAACGCCGAAACTTAAACCACTGCCGCCATGCACCGCCGTACCTGAGGGTTTATTCAGCACCAGGATATGATCATCTTCATATAAGATGACGTCCGCCAGCGCCGCCACTTTTTGCAGATGCGGCGAAACGGCCTCTTCTTCCCGTTCAGCAACGCGAACCGGCGGAATACGCACTTCATCACCGGCTTCGAGTTTATATTCAGGCTTAATACGTTTTTTGTTCACCCGCACTTCGCCTTTACGCAAAATACGGTAAATCATACTTTTTGGTACGCCTTTCAATTGGGTGCGCAAAAAGTTGTCGATACGTTGCCCCGCTTCATCAGCGGTAATAGCAACGATTTTTACGGATGGAGTCTCTGTTTTCATGGTGGGCGATTCTAAATAGCCAACAGGATTCGCGCCACTCATTTTTCTATGCTTATATTTAGTTCTGCACCTTATTACTTCCCAGTGCAATCACTTAATTGATGGTTATTAGACCAATCGCCAGTAAGAAGTGAAAAAACTGTGAGTAAGTGGGTGATAAATGGTAAAAGTCATCTTGCTATAACAAGGCTTGCAGTGGAATAATGAGAACGTTTCCGTGTCCAACCTTGTTAAAACAAGAAATTTTACGGAATACCCCATTTTGCCCGACCGATCATCAACGCAGCAATGGCGTAAGACGTATTGATCTTTCAGGCAGTTAGCGGGCTGCGGGTTGCAGTCCTTACCGGTAGATGGAAATATTTCTGGAGAGTAATACCCAGTCTGTTTCTCTGATAATTGCGCTGTTTTTCCGCATGAAAAACGGGCAACCGACACTCTGCGCCTCTTTGAGCTGACGATAACCGTGAGGTTGGCGACGCGACTAGACACGAGGCCATCGGTTCACACCCGGAAAGGCGTTACTTTGCCCGCAGCTTAGTCGTCAATGTAAGAATAATGAGTAAGTTACGATGAAAAGAATGTTAATCAACGCAACTCAGCAGGAAGAGTTGCGCGTTGCCCTTGTAGATGGGCAGCGTCTGTATGATCTGGATATCGAAAGTCCAGGGCATGAACAGAAAAAGGCGAACATCTACAAAGGTAAAATCACCCGCATTGAACCGAGTCTGGAAGCTGCTTTTGTTGATTACGGCGCTGAACGTCACGGTTTCCTCCCACTAAAAGAAATTGCCCGCGAATATTTCCCTGCTAATTACAGTGCTCATGGCCGTCCTAACATTAAAGATGTGTTACGCGAAGGTCAGGAAGTCATTGTTCAGATCGATAAAGAAGAGCGCGGCAACAAAGGCGCGGCATTAACCACTTTTATCAGCCTGGCGGGTAGCTATCTGGTTCTGATGCCGAACAACCCGCGCGCGGGTGGCATTTCTCGCCGTATCGAAGGCGACGACCGTACCGAATTAAAAGAAGCACTGGCGAGCCTTGAACTGCCGGAAGGCATGGGGCTTATCGTGCGCACCGCTGGCGTCGGCAAATCTGCTGAGGCGCTGCAATGGGATTTAAGCTTCCGCCTGAAACACTGGGAAGCCATCAAAAAAGCCGCTGAAAGCCGCCCTGCTCCGTTCCTGATCCATCAGGAGAGCAATGTTATCGTTCGTGCATTCCGCGATTACTTACGCCAGGACATCGGCGAAATCCTTATCGATAATCCGAAAGTACTCGAACTGGCGCGTCAGCATATCGCCGCGTTGGGTCGCCCGGATTTCAGCAGCAAAATCAAACTGTACACCGGCGAGATCCCGCTGTTCAGCCACTACCAGATCGAATCGCAGATCGAGTCCGCCTTCCAGCGTGAAGTCCGTCTGCCGTCTGGTGGCTCCATTGTTATCGACAGCACCGAAGCGTTAACCGCCATCGACATCAACTCCGCGCGTGCAACTCGCGGCGGCGATATCGAAGAAACTGCATTTAACACTAACCTGGAAGCAGCCGATGAGATTGCTCGTCAGCTACGCCTGCGTGACCTCGGCGGTCTGATTGTTATCGACTTCATCGACATGACGCCTGTACGCCATCAGCGCGCGGTGGAAAACCGTCTGCGTGAAGCGGTACGTCAGGATCGTGCGCGTATTCAAATCAGCCATATTTCTCGCTTTGGCCTGCTCGAGATGTCCCGTCAGCGCCTGAGCCCGTCGCTGGGTGAATCCAGCCATCACGTCTGCCCGCGTTGCTCCGGTACTGGCACCGTGCGTGATAATGAATCCCTGTCGCTCTCTATTCTGCGTTTGATTGAAGAAGAAGCCCTGAAAGAGAACACCCAGGAAGTCCACGCCATTGTTCCTGTCCCTATTGCCTCTTACCTGCTGAACGAAAAACGTTCTGCGGTAAATGCAATTGAAACCCGTCAGGACGGCGTGCGCTGTGTGATTGTACCAAACGATCAGATGGAAACCCCGCACTACCACGTACTGCGCGTGCGTAAAGGGGAAGAGACGCCGACCTTAAGCTACATGCTGCCGAAGCTGCATGAAGAAGCAATGGCGCTGCCGTCAGAAGAAGAGTTTGCGGAGCGTAAACGTCCGGAACAACCTGCACTGGCGACTTTTGCCATGCCGGATGTGCCACCAGCTCCAGCCCCGGCAGAACCTGTAACGCCTGCGGCAGCCACAGCGCCTAAAGCCGCGCCGACAACACCTGCTGCTCCTGCACAACCAGGCCTGTTAAGCCGTCTCTTCAGCGCCCTGAAATCGCTGTTCAGCGGTGGTGAAGAAACCAAACCAACCGAGCAACCTGCACCAAAAGCAGAAACGAAACCGGAACGTCAACAGGATCGCCGTAAGCCTCGTCAGAACAATCGCCGTGACCGTAATGAACGCCGCGACACGCGTAGCGAACGTACAGAGGGTAGCGATAATCGCGAAGAAAACCGTCGTAATCGTCGCCAGTCACAGCAGCAAACTGCCGAGACGCGTGAGAGCCGTCAGCAGGCTGATGTAACAGAAAAAGCGCGTACCACCGACGAGCAGCAAACACCGCGTCGTGAGCGTAGTCGTCGCCGCAACGATGATAAACGTCAGGTACAACAAGAAGCGAAGGCACTGAATGTTGAGGAGCAATCTGTTCAGGAAACAGAACAGGAGGAGCGTGTACGTCCGGTTCAACCGCGTCGTAAACAGCGCCAGCTAAATCAGAAAGTGCGTTACGAGCAAAGCGTTGCGGAAGAAGTGGTAGCCGCTCCGGTGGTTGAAGAAACCGTCGCCGCCGAACCTGTTATGCAGGAAGCGTCTGCCCAACGTACTGAACTGGTGAAAGTACCATTGCCAGTCGTTGCACAAACTGCGCCGGAACAACAAGAAGATAACAATGTCGATAACCGTGACAACGGCGGTATGCCGCGTCGTTCTCGTCGCTCGCCTCGCCATCTGCGCGTGAGTGGTCAGCGTCGTCGTCGCTATCGTGACGAGCGTTATCCGGTTCAGTCACCAATGCCGTTAACCGTAGCGTGTGCGTCTCCGGAACTGGCCTCTGGCAAAGTCTGGATCCGCTATCCGGTTGTACGTCCGCAAGATGTACAGGTTGAAGAGCAACGAGAACAGGAAGAAGTACAGATGCAGCCGATGGTGACTGAAGTCCCTGTCGCCGCCGCTGTCGAACCTGTCGTTGCCGCGCCGGTTATTGAAGAAGTGACCGAAACTATAGAAGCACCGGTTCCGGTTGCACAAGCGCAACCGGAAGTGGTTGAAACGACGCATCCTGAAGTGATTGCCGCAGCGGTAACTGAACAGCCACAGGTGATTGCCGAGGCTGATGTTGCTGTAGCGCAGGACGTTGCAGAACACGCGGAACCGGTAGTTGAACCGCAGGAAGAGACGGCAGATATTGAAGAAGTTGCCGAAACTGCCGAGGTTGTAGTTGCCGAACCTGAAGTTGTCGCTCAACCTGCCGCACCTGTGGTCGCTGAAGTCGCAGCAGAAGTTGAAACGGTAGCCGCTGTTGAACCTGAGATTACCGTTGAGCATAACCACGCTACCGCACCGATGACACGCGCTCCGGCACCGGAATATGTTCCGGAAGCACCGCGTCACAGTGACTGGCAGCGCCCTACTTTTGCCTTCGAAGGTAAAGGTGCCGCAGGTGGTCATACGGCAACGCATCATGCCTCTGCCGCTCCTGCGCGTCCGCAACCTGTTGAGTAATCATTAGCTCAAAGTAATCAAGCCCTGGCAACCGCCGGGGCTTTTTATTTCATCTTTGAATCAACATATTCAAATTCATCAAATGGCATTCTTGCTAGCCAACTACTCAAATCAGGCAAAAAAAATGCCCGCCCCGGCGATCCCAGAGCAGGCAGACAAAACATACCCAGTTTCATGATATGTTTGAAAAAGTGCTTATTTGTTGAGCTGGAAAAGCGATAACCCCTGCATATCAGTAAACGCTTTGTACGACGCCTGCAATGCTGTTTGCTGCATGATGTAAGACGAAATAGTCGCGTTCCAGTCCACATCAACCAAATCACTCATCTGCTGCGTTTGGCCTAAAGCGCGATCGCTACCTAAAGAATCCAGCGACTCCAGCTCGTTCAGCTGCGTACCTAATTCCGCGCGTACGGTGAGCACATTATTCAGCGAGTTTTTCAGGCCACGGTTGGTTTTATCTAACGCCGCAGCAGAGGTTTCTTGATCCGCTTCACTATCCGCAACAGGTGTTTTAAGCGCCGCAATGGCGCTATCCAGCATGGCAAAAAGATTGGTTTCAGAATCGCTACCGTCTGGTTCCGCTACTGCATTACTGGTAATGCTATTAAAAATTTTGTCGCCGGTATGCCCTATCACCATCGAACGCGAGGCATCTACCTGTTGCTTAATACTTTCTGTTCCGCCGACATATTTACCTTTCTCTTCGCTAAACGGCGCGGTTTCTGTTTTATAACCCGCAAAAATGTAGCGCCCGTTACCGTCAGTGGTATTCGCCAGATTCAACAACTGGTCACGGAGCCCCTGAATATCCGTTGCCAGCGATGCCCGATCATCGTCACTCAAGGTGCCGTTGCTGGCATAGACAATTTTCTCCTGAGCATTCTGGATAGCAGTGGTCACCTGGCTAAGCACACTCTCTTCCAGTGATACTTTTTGAGTCGCGAAAGTACGCGCCAGCGTGTACTGGCTGTTTTGCGCCTGCGCTTGTGAGAGCACTACGGCTTGTGATGCAGCAATGGGATCATCTGAAGGGTTAACGACTCGCTTACCCGTCGACATCTGTTCGCCGTACTTCATCCATTCCGCCTGAGAACTGGTGATACCGCGCATGTTCTGCTGGTACATCATTTGAGTACTGAAACGCATTTTTTCTCTCCCTTAGCGAATGTTAATCAGCGCATCAAAAATGGCGTTCGCCGTCTGCAAAACCTGCGCATTCGCCAGGTAATACTGCTGAAAGCGTTGCAGGTTGCCGTACTCTTCGTCGAGGTTGACGCCGGAAATAGATTGCTGCTGATTAGAAAGTTGCGTTACCACATTACCTTGCGTGGTACTGCTGGTTTTCAACGTAGCGGTTTTATTACCGATGTCGCTGACCAACGAGGCATAGGCGTCGTTAAAGGATTTCGCCCCGCCCACCGTTTTACCGTTGCTTTGCAAATCCAGCAGCGCCTGACCATTGCGGTTGTCGCTCTCACCAGCCGTTTTATCACTCGCCATGGCGATTTCTGCTTCGTCGGTGATTAAAACGTCCATATTGACGATGGCATCGCTTACCGGTTTCAGCGTAAAGCTGTCGTTAGCGACTGGTGTGCCAGTAAACGTCAACTCCAGACCATCAAACGTGACTTTACCGTCAGCATCCGGCGTCACCGGAAAAGTGGTATTGCTGGTAAGGCGGGTGACCTGCCACTGATCGTTGCTAAAGGAGATTTTGTAATCTGTCGCCAGCACGGCAGAGCCATCGGTCACTGTGGCGCTAATCGCGCTGTTACCCTGGTTTTTAGTATTCTCCAGTACAGCCGGCTTACCGATGGCAAAGAAATCCTGCCCTTCCTTACCATTGGCATCAAATCCCTTGTTATGTTGGGTATTGAAAGCCTCGGCAAATGCCAGCGCCAGTTGCCCGAGCGTATTGCGCGTCTGGTCAAGATCCTGAGAACGGAATGTCAGAATGCCGCCCAGCGACCCGGTATTCAGCAACTTCTCCGGGATCTCAATATTGCCTGCTGTCCCATCAACATAAGCGACAGTGGTACGAGAAGGATCGGCGCTGGACGGTACTGCCGCCAGCTGGCGCGCCGTACTACCTTGTACCAGCGAGTAACCATTGGCCATCGTGATGTTATAAGTGCCGCCATCCTGAACGCTGACTTCTACACCAACAATCTGGTTTAATTCACTCACCAGTTGATCGCGTTGATCCAGGAGATTGTTGGGTGACGCCCCTGCCCCCACACCTGTCAGGCGTGAAATTTGATCGTTCAGGCTGGCGATTTGTTTAGCGAAATTGTTGATCTGGTCAACGCTGGCACCTATCGCAATATTGACCTGTTTGTCCTGGTCGCGCAGATACTGATCGGTGGTTTTAAACTGATTCACCAGCCCTTCTGATTTACCAATCAGCGCCTGACGTGCTGCTGGATCTTCCGCGTTGCTGACCAGCGTTTGCAGACTGGTGAAGAAGTCCTGCATCTGTGTTGCCAGCGACGTGGTGCTGCCAGAGAGCATATTGTCGATTTTCGACATCTGCTCATAGCGGGAAGTCAGGCCGCTACTCTGGGTCTGCGCCGCACGTAACTGGTTGGTAATAAAGGCGTCGTACTCACGCTGTACGCCGGAAACGTAGACGCCATTGCCAACCCAGCCGCCTGCCCCCAGAGTGCTATTGGCCTGCGCCATAATGGTCGTTTGACGAGTATATCCGGCAACGTTATAGCTGGAAATATTATTACTCGCCGTATTTAACGCCGCCTGAGCCGCGTTAAGTCCGCTCATGGCGTTATTGATCAAGCTGGACATGGAGGTTCCTTATAAGCTTTCAATTACAGAGCATTATCGGCAGCGACCCGCCGGACTTGAGTTGTTCAGAACAGATTATCGATACTGATGTTGTAGGTCTTACTCACCTTGTCGCTTACCGATTTCATCTGTTGAATCATATTGGTGAGTTTGCGGGCATAATGAGGATCGGTAGCATAGCCCGCGTCCTGTAATGCCTGCGCGCCCTGCTCGGCGCTTGTGGCGGTCGTCACGGCAGCGTAACGCGGATTACGCGTTAACAGTCCTACATAATCCGACAATGCTTCAAGATAAGAGCTGTAGACCCGAAACTTCGCCTTCACTTTCCTCGCTTCGCCGTTTTCATATTCGGTAGTGGTAATTTCAGTCACCGCCCCTTTCCAGTTGGCAGAGGCTTTGACGCCAAACAGGTTATAGCTTGGTTCACCATTTTCACGACGAATTTGCCGTTGACCCCAGCCTGATTCCAGCGCGGCCTGGGCGAGGATCAGATGATGTGGCACACCGCTTTGCTGGCTTGCCAGTTGGGCGGGCAATGAGAGTTGGGCGAGGAATGCTTTACTGTCACCTGGCAGCGAATCATCGTAGTTACGTGGCACGGCTTTTTGCACAAGCTGCGTGAGTGTCTGATTTTGATAACGCACCACGGTTTCGAGCGGGAATTTCATCGGTGCCCTTGGCGTCGCTTCATCTGGCAGTGGTTGTTCTGGCGTCATCTGTTTTACCATCATCTCCGCCAGTCCCAGACCTTTGCCCGCCGTCATCTGTTGGGCAATCTGCTGGTCATACATACTGGTGTAGAGGCGAGTGTGCTCACTACTGAACAGGCCATCTTTCGGTAGGGCTTCACGCATACTTTTCAGCATCATCTGCACGAACATCCCTTCCACCTGGCGGGCAACCGGACGAATATTTGCCGCCGGATCTTCGCCCGCTTTCGCTTTCAGATCGTTAAGCGATTGCGCATCCCAGGCGGCACTTGCCAGTAGTTTGCTGTCGCTAATCATCAGATGATTTCCAGTTTTGCCCGCAGACATCCCGCGCTTTGCATTGATTGCAGTATGGACATCAGCTCCATCGGCGTAGCGCCCAGCGCATTGAGCGCGCGCACCACGTTATTGAGGCTGGCACTAGAACGTACGCTTTGCAGCGAACCGCCGCTCTGGCGTAAGTCGATCTGGGTTTGTGGCGTGACAACGGTCTGCCCGCCACCAAACGGTGTGTCTGGTTGACTCACGTTAACCTGACGATTTACCGTAACCGAGAGATTCCCCTGTGCTACCGCGCAACTGTCCAGCGTCACTTCACGATTCATCACCACTGAACCAGTACGCGAGTTAATAATCACTTTGGCGTCCTGCGGGATGACATTAACCTGCATATTCTGGATATCAGCAAGGAAACGCACCTGGGAACTGTTGCCACTCGACACGCGTACCTGAATAGTCCGCGCATCTAACGCCGTCGCGTTACCGTATCCACGTGTGCGGTTGATGGTATCGGCAATTTCCTGCGCCATGGTGAAATCTTCCTCATTTAGCTGCAAATTGAGGGTATTGCCAGCGCCAAACTGGCTGGGCAATTCGCGCTCAATAATCGCACCATTAGTGATCCGTCCGCCGTTCAGTTGGTTAACCTGGACACTGCTGCCTCCCGCCGATGCGCCCGCACCGCCAACCAGAATGTTGCCCTGCGCCAGCGCATACACCTGGCTATCAACGCCCTTAAGCGGTGTCATCAACAACGTGCCGCCACGCAGACTTTTGGCGTTCCCCATAGAAGAAACCACCACGTCGATGGTTTGCCCCTGGCGACCAAATGGCGGAAGCGACGCCGTCACCATTACCGCAGCCACGTTTTTGAGTTGCATATTAGTGCCAGTCGGAACGGTAATTCCCAACTGCGAGAGCATGTTATTAAGCGTTTGAGTGGTAAACGGCGTCTGGGTCGTCTGGTCGCCTGTACCATCCAGGCCAACGACCAGCCCATAACCGATCAGCGAGTTTTGCCGTACGCCCTGAACGCTGGTGAGATCGCGAATACGGTCGGCCTGCGCCACCGTCGCAACCAGCAAAAGAATGAACGCAGAGAGAAATTTAATCACTACAGCCTCACTTACATTGGCGACAGGTTAAGGAAGAAACGCTGTAACCAGCCCATATTTTGCGCTTCGTTAATGTAACCGTTACCCACGTACTCAATACGTGCATCCGCCACCTGAGTAGACGGTACGGTATTGCTGCCGCTGATGGTGCGTGGATTGACCACACCGGAGAAGCGAATAAACTCAGTGCCCTGATTAATGGCGATCTGTTTTTCGCCCACCACATGCAGGTTACCGTTGACCAGCACCTGATCGACCGTCACTGTTAATGTGCCGCTAAAGGTATTGCTGGCATTAGCACCGCCTTTACCGTTGAAACTATTGCCACCAGAGGCATCGACATCGGCGCGGGCGTTACCAAACAGCCCCTGCAAATAGCGCGGCACAGTATCAAAGCCAAAATTAGTTTTACCGTCACGGCTGGCATTCGCAGAGGAACTCTTGCTGGCGCTGACGTTCTCCTGCAACACAATGGTCAGCGTGTCACCAATATTGCGCGGTCGGCGATCTTCAAACAGCGGTTGATAGCCATAGTTAATCGGCTGGGCAGACTGAAAAATTGAACCGTTGGCAACGGGCGTCGGGCCGGGAACCGGCTGTGCACTGGTCGCCCCCTGCACCAGCGGCGTGGAGGGTATCCAGGCACAGCCGGATAGTGAAAGCACCAACAAGCTGGAAATGGCGTAAGTATGCATAGCGTTTTTTTGCATGGCTATCATCTTCAAAATCAGTAAACCGGTGAGAGTCCCCACCGGTATGCCTTAGAGTTGCGTCAGTTTTTGCAGCATTTGATCGGTGGTGGATACCGCTTTACTGTTGATTTCGTAGGCGCGCTGTACCTGGATCATGTTGACCAGTTCTTCCGCCACGTTGACGTTAGATGTTTCAACATACCCTTGATACAACAGTCCTGCACCGTTCAGGCCTGGCGTGCTTTCATTCGGTGCACCGGAGGATTGCGTTTCGGTGTAGAGGTTTTCACCAATACTCTCCAGCCCGGTGTCGTTCATAAAGGTAGTGAGATTGAGTTGCCCAACCTGAACCGGCGCCGCCTGACCTTGCTGGGTAACGCTTACCACGCCATCACGACCAATGGTGATACTTAACGCATTCGCCGGAATGGTGATTGCTGGCTGCACCTGAAAGCCACCGGCCGTCACCAGTTGCCCGTTCTGATCCACCTGGAAAGAGCCGTCACGGGTATAGGCTGATGAGCCATCCGGTAACATGACCTGGAAAAAACCCTGCCCTTTGATGGCAACATCTTTGCTGTTATTGGTTTGCGACAGATTGCCCTGACTGTGTAAACGTTCAGTGGCGACCGGACGCACACCGGTGCCAATTTGTAACCCGGATGGTAAGGTGGTTTGTTCGGAAGACTGTGCGCCAGGCTGGCGAATGGTTTGATAAAGCAGATCTTCAAACACCGCCCGCTGGCGCTTAAAACCGTTGGTGCTGACGTTTGCCAGGTTGTTGGCAATAACGTCCATATTGGTTTGCTGGGCGTCGAGACCCGTTTTGGCGATCCATAATGAACTGATCATAAAATATCCTGTGGTGGATTGCTGACAAGCAGAGCAAAAGCACGCGACAGTGTGAATTTCCCCTCACCCTAACCCTCTCCCCAAAGGGGCGAGGGGATAGTCCGCGCGCTTTTATTGCAATGTCATCAATCGTTGAATTAACTCATCGACAGCAGTTGATTGGCACGCCCCGCGTTATCATCGACGCTGCTGATCACCTTCATCTGCATTTCAAAACGCCGCGCGCTGGCAATCATGTCGCTCATTGCCGAAACGGCATTGACGTTACTGCCTTCCAGAACGCCCGACATCACACGCAACGTCGGGTCAGCCTGCAGCACCGTGCCACGCGTTGCCTGGCTTTCCGCATTTAAACGAAAAATACCGTCATCACCACGCTGTACTTCACTGCCCGTGGCTTTCACCAGTTTCAGACGCCCCACTGGCGCGACGGTATTTGCCGGATCGCCGGGATTCCGCGCCGAAATCGTGCCATCGGCGGCAATCGTGATTTCTGCCCCTTCCGGTACAGCAATCGGTCCCGCCTCGCCAATCACCGGATGCCCCTGAATCGTCAGTTGCCCGGTGGGATCAACCTGGATGCTGCCGTTACGCGTATACCCTTCGCTACCGTCAATAGTCTGCACGGCCAGCCAGCCGTCCTGCTGTAATGCGACGTCCAGCGGGCGCGAGGTGTAATCCATCTTGCCGGGAGTCATGTCTGCACCCGGCGTTGACGCCGTTACCAGCGTGCGCGTGGGCAGAGAAAGCCCTTCCACCGGCACCGCACGTAAGGCGTTTAACTGCGCGCGAAAACCCGGTGTCGAGGCATTTGCCAGATTACTGGCGGTCACCGCCTGCTGATTCAGCGTCTGGCTGGCGGCGCCCATTGCGGTATAGATTGCGTGATCCATTGAGCTATTCCGTCAGCAATTAGCGTAAGTTAACCAGCGTGTTAAGGATCTGATCCTGGGTTTTGATGGTCTGAGCATTGGACTGATAGTTACGCTGGGCGACAATCATATTGACCAGTTCTTTGCTGAGATCGACGTTGGACGCTTCCAGCGCGCCGTTGGTCAGACTGCCAAAATTACCCGTTCCGGCAGTCCCCAGCAGCGCCACACCAGAAGATTGCGTCGCAGACCAGACGTTGTCGCCTTCGGACGCCAGTCCTTCGTTGTTGGCAAAGTTCGCCAGTACAATCTGCCCCAGTAGCTGGGTTTGTTCGTTGGAATAGTTACCGACTACCGTGCCGTCATCGTTGATTTGATAGCTCACCAAATCGCCAGGTTTGTAGCCATCCTGCGTGGTTGCCACAATGTTGTTTGCGCCGGTGTTTTGCTGCATAGAATTGAGGAAACTTAACGAGAATGAGGCAGGATCTGCGCCATTGATTGCGCCGGTGGTAATGTTCGCTGTCCCCCCCGAAGTCAATATGCCATTGGCATTAAACGCTAGCGTCGTTGCGTGGTTCGCTGTGCCTGTTGGATCACTGCTATCCTGGGTGTAAACATCCCAGTTATTATCCCCGGTCTTCACAAAGTAGACGCTCATGTCATGAGCATTCCCCTGACTATCGAAAACAGTCACCGAGCCTTTTTTGTTATAGCTATCCGCATTACTGGCATCAAAGGTAGTCACCGACGGAAGCGGATCACTGGAGTTCAGGTTGATCTGCATCGACGCCGTGGTGGTGGTTTTTGCCGCCATCAGGGTATTTGGAATCGAAATATTGGTCGGATTCGCCCCTTGCTGAATGGTCGGCGGCGTGCCGGTTGCCGGATAACCCGTCAACTGTAAACCTTGCATATTCACCAGGTTGCGGTTTTCATCGAGTTTGAATTGCCCGTTACGGCTATAAAACACCGAACCGTTGCTGTCTACCAGGCGAAAAAAACCGTTCTGGCTGATAGCAACGTCAAGACCACGTCCGGTATTGGTGGTCGTGCCATCGGTAAAATCCTGGGTGATGCCAGCAACTTTTACTCCCAGTCCCACTTTAGAACCCGCGAACATATCAGCAAATGAAGCCGTGCCGGATTTAAAGCCATAGGTGGCGGAGTTGGCGATATTGTTGCCAATGACATCGAGGTTGGTGGCGGCAGCGTTTAATCCGCTTACCGCTTGAGAAAAGGCCATGACTGACTCCTGAAATGTGAAGGCTTAGATTATCTGCCGTACTTCGTCGAGCGTGGTGGTGCCGTAAGTACCAAGATCCAGCGTATTCCCGTTGTTGCCGCGAATCACGCCCTGTACCAGAGCAAACTGCAGCGGTTGAGCCACTAACTGCGTACCACCGTTACTGGCGCTAATCGCCACGTTATAAGAACCATTTGGAGCGGTTGTGCCATCAGTTAACGTACCGTCCCAGGTGAAACTGTGGACGCCGGCGGTCAGTTCACCGATATCAATGGTGCGCACAACCGCGCCGTTTTTATCAGTGATAGTGGCAGTGACTTTGTCTGCCGCCTGTTGCAGTTCAACACCGAACGGTGTGGTCGTGGTTACCGCACCTTCTTCACTGCCGGTTCCGGCAAGAATAGTGGTGCCGGGGATCATCACACCGTGACCAATCAGGTTACTGGCCTGTAGCGACTGACTATTGTCTATCTGCCCGGAAATCGAACCGAGCGTAGTATTGAGTTTTTCAATCCCACTGACCGTGCTGATTTGCGCCAGTTGCGACGTCAGCTCGTTGTTTTCCATTGGATTGGTCGGGTCCTGGTTTTTTAGTTGTGCCACCAGCAAGGTCAGAAAACTGCTTTGTAAATCTGCGGCGTTACTGCCCGTGATCGAACTACTGCTGGTAGTGCTGACGCCGGTATTTGTCGGATCGGTGGTGGTTACCGCAATGGACATGGCTTTCTCCTTTATTGACCGAGCGTGAGGGTTTTCAGCATCATGCTTTTCACCGTGTTAAGCACTTCCACGTTGGCCTGATAGCTGCGCGACGCCGACATGGTGTTAACCATCTCCCCGACAACATCAACGTTTGGCATTTTCACGTAACCCTTCGCGTCCGCCAGCGGATTACCCGGCTCATAAACCAGTTTGTCCGGAGCCTGACTTTCAATAACATCGGCAACCTTTACGCCGCCCGTAGCAGCGCCTGGCGCGGCGTTCACCTGGAACACCACCTGTTTTGCCCGATAAGGTTGTCCGTCTGGGCCAGTCACACTGTCGGCATTAGCCAGATTACTGGCCGCCACGTTCAGACGCTGGGACTGAGCAGTTAACGCCGATCCGGCGATATCAAAAATATTCAGCAGTGCCATCCGTTAATTTCCGCTCTGTAAAACGTTCATCATGCCTTTGATTTGCCCACTCAACGCACTAAGGCTCATCTGGTATTGCAGGCTGTTATCGGCAAACTGGGTACGTTCGCGATCCATATCGACGGTATTGCCGTCCAGCGAAGGCTGATCCGGAATACGGTATTGCAGTTCTGTGGAAGGAGGCGTCAGCGCCTGCGCCGGAATGTGTTGCGTTGAGGTCATGGTCAGCGCAACCACGCTGGTTTCATCTCGTCCACGCTGCATCACTTTTTTAAGTTCACTGGCAAAATCTATATCGCGCGCCTGATAACCAGGGGTATCAGCATTGGCGATATTTGCTGCCAGCACTTCCTGACGCTGGGCGCGCAGATTGAGCGCCTCTTGTTGAAAACGTAAGGCGGCGTCGAGCTTATCGAGCATATCTCCTCCGCAGGTATCAAAATTCTGCCGTCAGCTTAAAGGCTTTACGCGCGCGTTATCGGCGGAATAAACGCAAAATGGGTCGCTATTTATGCCGTTGATGGTCACAGCGCGCGGGTACAATTTGGCCTGTAGAAATGGCTGGAGGTGAAAATGCTGGCAATGAAGCGTTGTATGGCGATCATCGCGATACTGTTCAGTCCGCTGAGTGCGGCTGGCGATCTCACATCACAATTGCAAACCTTTTTTGCCGCACAACTGGCAGGACTGAGTGATGAAGTCCGTGTCTCTATTCGTACTGCGCCCCATTTACTGCCTCCGTGTGAACAGCCATTGCTGTCGATGACCAGCAATTCCCGCCTGTGGGGCAATGTGAATGTGCTGGCGCGCTGCGGCAACGACAAACGATATTTGCAGGTTAATGTGCAGGCCACGGGAAATTATGTGGTTGCTGCGATGCCCGTTGTGCGTGGGGGAAAACTGGAATCTGGCAGTGTCAAACTAAAACGCGGACGGCTGGATACCTTACCGCCGCGTACTGTACTGGATGTCAATCAACTTGTTGATGCCGTCAGCCTGCGCGATCTGGCGCCCGAACAGCCTGTACAGCTAACCATGCTGCGCCAGGCCTGGCGAGTCAAAGCCGGTCAACGCGTCAATGTGATTGCCAGCGGGGAGGGATTCAGCGCCAATGCTGAAGGTCAGGCACTGAACAATGCCGCCGTCGCGCAAAATGCTCGTGTCCGCATGGTGTCAGGTCAGGTGGTCAGTGGCGTGGTGGATGCTGATGGGAATATTCTTATAAACCTGTAAGCTGTTAAAGATTGACCGACTATTGCCGATAAATAAGCAACAAATGATAAAAGCGCCCTCAATGAGGAATAAACCATGAGTATTGACCGCACTTCACCTCTGAAGCCCGTAAGCACCGTTCAGCCACGCGAAAACACTGACGCGCCGGTAGCCAATACCCGCTCGACTAAAACGACCGCAGCCACCAGCACCAACGTCACGTTAAGCGATGCGCAGGCAAAATTGATGCAGCCAGGCAGCAGTGATATCAATCTTGAACGCGTAGAAGCGTTGAGACAGGCGATTCGTAACGGTGAGCTAAAAATGGATATCGGCAAAATTGCCGACGCGCTGATCAGCGAAGTACAACAAGACTTACTGAGTAAATAGGCTTATGACGCGTCTTGCAGAGATCCTCGACCAGATGTCCACAGTGCTTAACGAGCTTAAAATGGTGATGGATCAAGAGCAACAACATCTCTCTATGGGGCAGATCAACGGCAGCCAGTTGCAATGGACTACAGAACAAAAAAGCTCACAGCTGGCAACGCTGGATTACCTTGAGCAGTTACGTCGGCAAACACTGGATACTGTAAACAGCGACGAGATCACACAGCGATGGCAGGAAATTACCGTGAAAACGCAGCAACTGCGCCAGTTAAATCAACATAACGGCTGGCTTCTGGAAGGACAGATTGAGCGCAATCAACAGGCGCTGGAGATGCTGAAACCGCATCAGGAACCGACGCTGTACGGGGCTAACGGTCAAACCTCAACGTCCCATCGCGGCAGTAAAAAGATATCTATCTGAAGATTTTCTCCGGCCTGCAATGCAGGCCGGAACGCATTATTACACCGTCCGACGGGCAAACTCTTTAACTTTGAAGCCCAGCACCGCCAGCGCGGCAAAGTATGCCGCGATCCCCGCGACAACAACCGCCATCAAGCGTAGTAAGCGCCAGGGCATAGTGCCCAATGACCACTCTGGCATGATGTGTAACATACCTAACAGCACGCCAGACATCACCAATACGGCTACCAACAAACGCAACAGAAACGCAGTCCAGCCGGGCTGTGGGGTAAAGATTTTCTGCTTACGCAACTGCCAGTACAGCAGCGAAGCATTCAGGCAAGCCGCCAGACCAATGGAAAGCGACAATCCGGCATGTTTCAACGGGCCGATAAACGCCAGGTTCATCAATTGCGTCAGGATCAGCGTGACGATGGCTATTTTTACCGGTGTTTTAATGTCCTGTCGGGAATAAAAGCCCGGAGCCAGCACTTTCACCACAATCAGGCCAATCAAACCCACCGAGTAAGCAATTAACGCCCGCTGGGTCATCAGCGCATCAAAGGCGGTAAATTTACCGTATTGAAACAGTGAAACGGTCAACGGCCCGGAAAGGATACCCAGCGCCACCGCGCTTGGCAGCGCCAGCAAGAAACAAAGACGCAGCCCCCAATCCATCAAGCGGTTGTATTCATCGTGATTGCCGCTGGCAAAACTTTTCGACAGCGACGGTAGCAAAATGGTGCCCAGCGCCACGCCCAGTACGCCAGACGGGAACTCCATTAAACGGTCGGCGTAATACATCCAGGACACAGAACCGGATGCCAAAAACGAGGCAAAAATGGTGTTAATGATCAAGGAGATCTGACTGACAGAGACGCCAAGAATCGCCGGTCCCATCTGTTTCACCACGCGCATCGCACCCGCATCGTGGAAGTTAATGCGTGGCAAAACCAACATGCCTATCTTCTTCAGGTGCGGTAGCTGATAAACCAGTTGCAGGATACCGCCCACCGTTACAGCCCACGCCAGCGCCAGCACAGGCGGATTAAAGTACGGCGCGGCAAACAGCGCAAAACCAATCATGCTGATGTTAAGTAACGTCGGGGCAAATGCCGGAATCGAAAAACGGTTCCAGGTATTGAGAATCGCCCCCACCAGCGACGCCAGGGAGATCAGCAAAATATAGGGAAAAGTAATCTGTAATAGCTGGGTAGTCAGGGCAAATTTGTCGGCAGTATCAGCAAAGCCCGGCGCGGTCACCATGATTACCCATGGCGCGGCGAGCATCCCGGCAACCGTCACAACCGCCAGCGCGAGTGTCAGCAGACCAGAAACATAAGAGACAAAGACCCGCGTGGCGTCTTCACCCTGCTTGCTTTTATATTCCGCCAGAATCGGCACAAATGCCTGGGAGAAGGCTCCTTCAGCAAAAATACGGCGCAACAAGTTAGGAAGTTTAAAAGCGACAAAAAAGGCGTCGGTTGCCATCCCTGCGCCAAAGATTCTGGCGACAATTGCGTCACGTGCGAAGCCAAGCACACGCGAAAACATGGTCATCGAGCTGACGGCGGCCAGCGATTTTAATAAATTCATCGGTGTTCTAATCCAGACCCACGGGCAAAACGCCTGCAAGGCAGGCGCTGAAAGAGGCGAATAGTCTACCTGGATTATGGTGAATTGCTACCGCCAGATGTTACAGGGTTTATTCACTCATCGCGTCGCGCCAGATCTTGTCAACGATGCGCTGCGCCAGCACAGCCTGTTCACCGGCGGTTTGCGGAACTGTCTGATTTTGCACGCATTCAATGAAGTGACGTGCGCAACCAACAAATCCACGCTGCTCAAGGGTACTCAGCCAGCCTGGAATCGGTTTATGCACTACCCCCTGCCCGCGCTCCTCACGCCATTCACGCATATCCGTAATGTCGATGAGCGCACCGTCAGTCACGGCCTGCACGGCTTCACGCTGACTTCCGGCACGGCGATGCATACTGGTGGTAATCTGCAAAGAACCCGCAGAAAAATGGTGCTCGGCAAATAGCATTTCGCCAGCGTCGTTAGTCAGTAGCGTGCCGCCATCCAGAGAGGCTTTGCCGCCAGACAACCACAGCGCGGTATCCACCACATGCAGATAATCATCCAGCAACGTGAAATAAAGATCGTGCGGCCCGACACTATTGCTACGATGCTTATCCATTCTTAGCGAGGCCGCCGTAGCGAGTTGCGTTTTTAACTCACAGTAGAGAGGTGCGAAACGGCGGTTAAAACCGACCATCAGGGTGAGTTTTTTCCGTGCTGCCAGTTCCACCAGCCGCTCGGCATCACGCAGATTTTCCGCCAGCGGTTTATCAACACAAACATGCACCCCCGCATTTAACAGCGCACTGACAACCTCAAAGTGGCTGGCAGTGCTTGAATGCACGAAAACCGCATCGCAACTGGCGGCGAGGCTGGATAACGAATCAGCGTAGGGAATGCGCCAGCTTTCACAAACTGGCAGGGCTTTCTCACGCGTTGGCGACCACGCGCCTTGTAACGTCCAGTCTGATGCTGCCGCCAGCACCGGTAACCACGCTTTTTGCGCGATACCACCTAATCCCACTACGCCGATACGTAATTTTTTCACTTTAATCTCCCAGATGGGCCAGCAATGAATCAAGACGCTGTTTCAGTTCTGCCACTTCGATTTCCAGTGCTTCGACACGAGCCTGTAAATCGCCGTCAACCGCGTTCGACGACTCCGTTAACACCGGCTGATCCTCAACTTCACCGCTGAAAAGATGCATATAACGGCTTTCACGTTTACCCGGTTCACGAGCCAGGCGAACCACAAAAGGCCCGTCTTCACGATTAGCCAGTTGTTCCAGCGTGGACTCCACTTCCGCCATATCGCTAAATTCATACATCCGCGCCGCGCGGCTGCGCAATTCGCCTGGCGTCTGGGCACCGCGTAACAACAAAGTGGTTATCAACGCCACTTCTGCGGCACTCAGTTTCAGATCGCCAAATTCTGAATTACAAAAGCGTTGCTCATATTTGGTGACCCGATTACCAAAACCGCTCACCGTGCGTAAATAATGACGTTTGACCAGATTATCCAGCTGCTCCTGCACCTCGGATTCACTCAGATTCATTACCGGTTCACGGTTCGTTTTCTGATTACAGGCCGTTACTACACCATTTACAGAAAGCGGATATTGCTCCGGCGTTGTCACCTGTTTTTCCAGCAAGCAGCCAATCACGCGGGCTTCCAGTGCAGTAAGTTGATATTTCATGAGATTCTCCTTAGCGGCCGGGCGTCCAGTCTGGGGTGGTTAATGCCGTCAGTACGTGATCGCGCCATTGTCCATCAATCAACAGATAGTCTTTCGCATAGCCTTCTTTTTCAAAACCCAGTCGCGCAAGTAAATCACCGCTGCGTTTATTGTGCGGCATATAGTTGGCCATAATGCGATGAATATGTTGGGTGCGCTGCATATAACGAATGGCGGCGGTCAGGGCTTCAAACATTAGCCCTTTGCCCTGCCATTTTTGCCCAATCGAATAACCGAGATAGCAGGCATGAAAAGATCCTCGCACCACATTAGAAAAATTGGCAACGCCAATAATCTCTTTCTCATCCGGGTCGAACAACCCAAAATAGAATGCAGAACCTTGTTTATGAAATTCATTAATCATGCTTAACCTGGCCTGCCAGCCTGAAGGATAGCAGTGGCTTTCGTCGCGCACTGGCTCCCAGGGCTTGAGGAAATGGCGATTCTCTGCGTAATAATCCGCCAGCCGCCAGGCATCACGATCATGCACCAGACGCACGACCAGTCGGTCCGTGGTTAAGCGCACTTTTGGCACGTTACTGCGATAGCCAAACATTCTATACCTACTCCTTCCCGTAACGTCTTTAATACGCTGTAAGTATTACTATACCTGCGCAACCAGAGCCTGTGAAAAGTCCAAAATGCCATTTCCTGCATTATTCACATATTTGATAAAAACTCTCTATCAAAGAGGGCTTTCGATAAAAAAATATTGTCCCGGGAATTGTGGGAAAAGTATTAGCGACCATGCAGAATAGAAAGTGCTCATCTTTTATTTCCCGGGAGGGGAAATGTCGCGCGTGTCGCAGGCGAGGAACCTGGGTAAATATTTCCTGCTCATCGATAATATGCTGGTCGTGCTGGGGTTCTTTGTTGTCTTCCCGCTGATCTCCATCCGCTTCGTTGATCAAATGGGCTGGGCCGCCGTGATGGTCGGTATTGCCCTCGGTCTGCGTCAGTTCATTCAGCAAGGGTTGGGTATTTTTGGCGGCGCAATTGCCGACCGCTTTGGCGCTAAACCAATGATTGTCACCGGTATGCTGATGCGCGCCGCCGGATTCGCCACTATGGGCATCGCCCAGGAGCCCTGGTTACTGTGGTTTTCCTGCCTTCTCTCAGGTCTTGGCGGCACTCTTTTCGATCCGCCGCGTTCGGCGCTGGTGGTCAAATTGATTCGCCCGCAGCAACGTGGGCGCTTTTTCTCGTTGTTGATGATGCAGGACAGTGCCGGTGCGGTCATTGGCGCTTTGTTGGGAAGCTGGCTGTTGCAATATGATTTCCGCCTGGTCTGCGCCACAGGGGCGATTCTATTTGTACTGTGTGCAGCGTTTAATGCCTGGTTGTTACCGGCATGGAAACTCTCTACCGTGCGCACGCCAGTCCGCGAAGGCATGGCTCGCGTGATGCGTGATAAACGTTTTGTCACCTACGTCCTGACGCTGGCGGGCTACTACATGCTTGCCGTTCAGGTGATGTTGATGCTGCCGATTATGGTCAACGACGTCGCCGGAGCGCCCTCTGCCGTTAAATGGATGTATGCCATTGAAGCATGTCTCTCCTTAACCTTGCTCTACCCTATCGCTCGCTGGAGCGAAAGGCGTTTTCGTCTGGAACACCGGTTGATGGCTGGGTTGTTGATAATGTCATTAAGCATGATGCCGGTGGGCATGGTCAGCAGCCTGCAACAACTTTTCACCCTGATTTGTCTGTTTTATATCGGTTCGATCATTGCCGAACCTGCGCGTGAAACCTTAAGCGCCTCGCTGGCGGATGCGCGAGCACGCGGCAGCTATATGGGTTTTAGCCGTCTGGGTCTGGCCATTGGCGGCGCTATTGGCTATATCGGCGGCGGTTGGCTGTTTGATCTGGGAAAGTCGGCACAACAACCAGAGTTACCGTGGATGATGTTGGGCATTATTGGCATAATCACCTTCCTTGCGCTGGGTTGGCAATTTAGCCAGAAACGCGCGGCGCGTCGGTTGCTGGAACGCGACGCCTGAAAACGCGATGCTTTCTGTTACCATTGCTCGCCCTGTCAACCTGACACGCCTTAACAGCTTGTTATTACCTGCCGCCGCAGAATTCAGTTTTTTCTGCTGGCGAGTTTAACGCTGGTGGCACATGCTGCGTTGTGTCAGGATATTGACGCAGATTTCATGTCGAGGACTACCATGAACAAGTTTTTATTTGCCGCTGCATTGCTCGTCAGCGGCCTGCTCGTTGGCTGTAATCAACTCACCCAGTACACGATTAGCGAACAAGAAATTAACCAGTCACTTGAGAAACATAATAATTTCTCGAAAGATATCGGTTTGCCCGGCGTAGCGGATGCCCATATTGTTCTGACAAACCTGGCCAGCCAAATTGGTCGCGAAGAGCCGAATAAGATAACCTTAACCGGGGATGCAAATCTGGATATGAACTCCCTGTTCGGCAGCCAGAAAGCGACCATGAAACTAAAACTGAAAGCACTGCCGGTTTTCGATAAAGAAAAAGGCGCTATCTTCCTGAAGGAAATGGAAGTGGTCGATGCGACGGTACAACCGGAAAAAATGCAGACAGTCATGCAAACGTTGCTCCCCTATTTGAATCAGGCATTACGCAACTACTTTAACCAGCAACCGGCTTACATTCTGCGCGAAGATGGCAGCAAAGGTGAAGCAATGGCGAAAAAACTGGCGAAAGGTATTGAGGTGAAACCTGGCGAAATTGTCATTCCGTTTACTGATTAAACACGA
Organism: Escherichia sp. TW14182; assembly: GCF_000208525.1. Classification (NCBI taxonomy): domain Bacteria; kingdom Pseudomonadati; phylum Pseudomonadota; class Gammaproteobacteria; order Enterobacterales; family Enterobacteriaceae; genus Escherichia; species Escherichia sp. TW14182. The sequence goes on along the minus strand of NZ_AEJZ01000093.1, from coordinate 23,822 downwards.
GGGCGCATTCGCGCCCTTTATTTTTCGTGCAAAGGAAAACGTTTCCGCTTATCCTTTGTGTCCGGCAAAAACATCCCTTCAGCCGGAGCATAGAGATTAATGACTGCACCATCCCAGGTATTAAAGATCCGCCGCCCAGACGACTGGCACCTTCACCTCCGCGATGGCGACATGTTAAAAACTGTCGTGCCGTATACCAGCCAAACCTATGGTCGGGCCATCGTTATGCCCAATCTGGCACCGCCCGTGACGACCGTTGAAGCTGCCGTGGCTTATCGTCAACGTATTCTTGACGCCGTCCCTGCCGGGCACGACTTCACCCCGCTGATGACCTGCTACCTAACTGATTCACTGGATGCAGACGAACTGGAGCGAGGGTTTAACGAAGGCGTGTTCACCGCTGCAAAACTTTACCCAGCAAACGCGACCACCAACTCCAGCCACGGCGTGACGTCGGTTGACGCTATCATGCCCGTACTGGAGCGAATGGAAAAAATGGGTATGCCACTGCTGGTACACGGAGAGGTGACACACGCCGACATCGACATTTTTGACCGTGAAGCGCGCTTTATTGAAACTGTTATGGAGCCGCTACGCCAACGTCTGGCTGGGCTGAAAGTGGTTTTTGAGCACATCACGACGAAAGATGCCGCTGAATATGTTCGTGACGGTAATGAACTGCTGGCTGCTACCATTACACCCCAGCATTTGATGTTTAACCGTAACCATATGCTGGTTGGTGGCATACGTCCGCATCTGTACTGCCTGCCCATTCTCAAACGTAATGTGCATCAACAGGCGCTGCGTGAACTGGTCGCCAGTGGCTTTAGTCGCGTTTTCCTCGGGACTGACTCCGCGCCACATGCGCGTCATCGCAAAGAGAGTAGCTGCGGTTGTGCCGGCTGTTTTAATGCCCCAACGGCGCTGGGCAGTTACGCCACTGTCTTTGAAGAAATGAATGCGTTACAGCACTTTGAAGCATTCTGTTCTTTAAACGGCCCGCAGTTCTATGGTTTGCCAGTCAACGAATCGTTTATTGAACTGGTACGCGAAGAGCAGAAAGTGGCTGAAAGCATCGCTCTGACTGACGACACGTTGGTGCCATTCCTGGCCGGAGAAACAGTACGCTGGACAGTTAAACAATAAAAAACGTAGTTCCCTGTTGTCATTAGGTTATTTTACCTGTATAAATAACCAGTGCATTAAACAGGGGGCTATTATGAGAATTGAAGTCACCATAGCGAAAACTTCTCCATTACCTGCCGGAGCCATTGACGCTCTGGCAGTTGAACTTTCCCGCCGTATTCAATATGCGTTTCCTGATAACGAAGGTCATGTTTCTGTTCGTTATGCCGCAGCTAATAATTTATCGGTTATTGGCGCAACAAAAGAAGATAAACAGCGCATTAGCGAAATTCTGCAAGAAACATGGGAAAGCGCAGATGACTGGTTCGTTAGCGAATAATATGCAGTAATGTTTGTTTTTGCCGGGTCGCCCCGGCTTTTTTATTTTCAGCACAAAATTTCTACACTTCCTCAAAATAATTGCACGATATGCTAAAAAAATATGAATGACATGCTGTTTTATTGTTCATATAAATCTTAAAAACAAAAAAATATCTCTTTCCCCCTTTAAAAATTCTGTGGATACCCTTACTTATTGGTATACTGAAGTTGCTTCAGATAAAAATGCATTGAACCTCGAATAACGTTGTCTAGTAACACGAATTAGGGGGCCATGATGGAAAAAAACAATGAAGTCATTCAGACTCATCCGCTCGTAGGGTGGGACATCAGCACCGTTGATAGCTATGATGCTCTGATGTTGCGTTTGCACTACCAGACCCCAAATAAGTCCGAGCAGGAAGGGACTGAAGTTGGTCAGACACTCTGGTTAACTACTGATGTTGCCAGACAATTTATTTCGATATTAGAAGCAGGAATCGCCAAAATTGAATCGGGTGATTTCCATGTAAATGAGTATCGTCGTCATTAACTTGACATGACCATCCACCCAAAAGGCACCAGATTGGTGCCTTTACTATTTCTGGGTTGTATATCTGCATTCACTTAATTACTCTGCTTAAACCATGAGAGCAGAGAGAAAAAAATGAAATACGATCTCATCATTATTGGCAGCGGTTCCGTAGGCGCTGCAGCCGGGTATTATGCCACTCGGGCCGGTTTGAAAGTGCTGATGACCGACGCCCATATGCCGCCGCACCAACACGGCAGCCACCACGGTGATACACGATTAATTCGCCATGCTTATGGTGAAGGTGAAAAGTATGTTCCGTTGGTACTTCGCGCGCAAACCCTGTGGGATGAACTCTCCCGTTACAACGAAGAAGACCCCATTTTTGTGCGCTCTGGCGTCATTAACCTCGGCCCAGCCGACTCCGAATTCCTCGCCAATGTCGCCCACAGCGCGGAACAATGGCAACTCAACGTCGAAAAACTGGATGCGCAAACCATTATGGCTCGCTGGCCTGAAATACGCGTCCCTGACAATTACATCGGCTTGTTTGAGGCTGATTCTGGCTTTCTGCGCAGCGAACTGGCAATTAAAACCTGGATCCAACTGGCGAAGGAAGCTGGCTGTGCCCAACTGTTCAACTGCCCGGTCACCGCAATTCGTCATGACGATGACGGCGTAACTATTGAAACAGCTGACGGCGAGTATCAGGCGAAAAAAGCGATCGTCTGCGCGGGAACCTGGGTAAAAGACCTGCTGCCAGAACTGCCTGTCCAGCCAGTACGCAAAGTGTTCGCCTGGTATCAGGCCGATGGTCGTTATAGCGTGAAAAATAAATTTCCGGCCTTTACCGGAGAACTGCCCAATGGCGATCAGTATTACGGCTTTCCCGCCGAAAATGACGCTCTGAAAATTGGAAAACATAATGGTGGTCAGGTGATTCATTCAGCGGATGAACGCGTTCCGTTTGCTGAAATCGCCAGTGACGGTTCTGAAGCATTTCCCTTCTTACGTAGCATACTGCCGGGCATTGGTTGCTGCCTGTACGGCGCTGCCTGTACCTACGATAATTCGCCTGATGAAGATTTTATTATCGACACCCTGCCCGGTCACGATAATACGCTGCTGATTACCGGCCTGAGTGGTCACGGATTTAAATTTGCATCGGTATTAGGGGAAATAGCCGCCGATTTTGCGCAAGGTATAAATAGCGATTTTGATTTGACGCCATTCAGACTTTCCCGCTTCAAATAATCATCATCACGGCCTCAAAATGAGGCCGTTTTTACAGGAGTATTTAATGCGTCGGCTGTTGAACTATCTCATCAATAATATTCGCGAGCATCTGATGCTTTATCTTTTTCTGTGGGGATTATTGGCCATTATGGATCTGATCTACGTGATTTATTTTTAACCACGCAGCACTGACATAAATTGACAAAAACTTAATCTCTCTTTCATTTGGTGTGAAAAATTGAATAAGCTTATGTCTCTCTTAACTTCATTCCCCAGACATACCTCATCCTGAAACCACTAAACTTATGAAGATTCTTTCATTATTAAATCAAAATTATTGAAATAAAAATAAATATCATTTGAATTGTTATTTTTAAGTTGCAATTCATTCTCCAACGCGCCATTTTCATTCTTTCGCAAATAAGTTTCGGATGCACTGATGTCCCTTACAAATACCCCCAAACGCTATGGTGTTATATCAATGACCTTTCATTGGCTGAGTGCAATCATTATCTACTGCATGTTTGCTTTAGGGCTATGGATGGTAACACTCAGTTATTACGATGGCTGGTATCACAAAGCACCAGAGCTGCATAAAAGCGTCGGTATTCTGCTCATGATGGGGCTGGTTATACGCATTCTGTGGCGTGTTATATCCCCACCACCTGGTCCGTTGCAAAGTTATTCGACCATGACGCGTCTCGGCGCACAAATTGGACATCTCGCGCTATACCTTTTGCTCTTCGCCATTGGCATCAGCGGCTATCTCATCTCGACCGCCGATGGCAAACCAATCAGCGTTTTTGGCTGGTTTGACATCCCCGCGACCCTTGCCGATGCTGGCGCACAGGCTGACTTAGCCGGTGCCCTGCATTTTTGGCTAGCGTGGAGCGTCGTCGTACTGTCCGTTATGCACGGATTTATGGCCCTGAAGCATCATTTCATCGATAAAGACGACACCCTGAAGCGTATGCTGGGAAAATCGTCATCTGACTATGGAGTATAAAATGAAAAAAAGCCTGCTTGGTTTAACCTTCGCTTCCCTGATGTTCTCTGCCGGTTCAGCTGTCGCCGCCGATTACAAAATTGACAAAGAAGGTCAGCACGCCTTTGTCAATTTCCGCATCCAGCATCTTGGCTATAGCTGGTTATATGGCACCTTTAAAGATTTCGACGGTACTTTTACCTTTGATGAAAAGAACCCAGCTGCTGATAAAGTGAATGTGACAATTAACACCACCAGCGTCGATACCAATCACGCCGAACGTGATAAGCATCTTCGCAGCGCAGATTTCCTCAACACCGCAAAATATCCGCAGGCGACGTTCACTTCTACCAGCGTGAAGAAAGACGGTGATGAGCTGGATATTACGGGTGATCTGACACTCAATGGCGTAACCAAACCAGTAACGCTGGAAGCAAAATTGATTGGTCAGGGCGACGATCCGTGGGGCGGTAAACGTGCGGGCTTCGAGGCAGAAGGCAAAATTAAGCTGAAAGACTTCAACATTAAGACTGATTTAGGTCCAGCTTCGCAGGAGGTTGATCTGATTATTTCGGTGGAAGGTGTACAGCAGAAGTAATGCATAGATGTTGCCGGATGACGCGCATCCGGCACGAATGTTTATTTTGTTGGATCAGGAATGACCAGCGTCGTGTTCAGCCGTCCACGCGATTTATTAAAGATCTTATTGCCATTTTCTCGCCCGGCACGACGGCGGCGCTGTTCTTCTGGCGGTAATGCGCTTTCTTCACAGCAAATCTCACTACAACAGCCCTTGAATTTCTCGGCACATGCCGGACACTGGATAAACAACAGATGACAGCCATCATTTCTACAATTGGTATGGCTGTCACAAGGTGTGCCGCACTGATGACAATGCGCAATAATTTCGTCAGAGATCCGCTCGCCCATCCGCTCGTCAAAAACAAAATTTTTACCAATAAAGCGGACAGGCAAACCTTGTTCACGCGCCTTACGAGCGTATTCAATAATCCCGCCTTCAATATGCCAGACTTTATTGAATCCGTTATGTTTCATCCAGGCACTGGCCTTTTCGCAACGAATACCACCGGTACAGTACATCACGATTTTTTTATCTTTATGCGCCTGCATCATCTCAACCGCTTTTGGCAGTTGTTCGCGAAAGGTATCTGCCGGAATTTCCAGCGCGTTTTCAAAATGCCCCACTTCATATTCATAGTGGTTGCGCATATCGATAAACAGCGCATCGGGATCATCAAGCATGGCATTCACTTCCGCTGCTTGCAGGTATTCCCCCACGTTACTGGCATCAAATTGAGGATCGTCAATACCATCGGCAACAATTCGGTCGCGAACCTTCATGCGCAGCACCCAGAAGGATTTCCCGTCATCATCCAGCGCAATATTCAGACGTAAACCGTTTAAAGCAGGATCAAAAGCATATAGCTGTGCGCGAAATGTCTCTACGTTGCTCGCCGGTACGCTGATTTGTGCGTTGATCCCTTCATGCGCCAGATAGACCCGCCCAAAGACATTCAACGCGGTAAATAGCTTATATAAAGCATCGCGGGTCGTTTTGGGATCGGTAATGTGGAAATATTTATAGAACGAAATGGTGGTACGTGGTTCGCTCTCGGCCAGCATTTTGGCTTTCAGCGCGTCATTAGAAATGCGGTTGTGTAACACTGGCATGGTGTACGGTTCCTGCAGGGTGGGAAAGTAAAAATCCGCAGCATGATATAGCAATTATCGACAATTAACATCCATACATTTTACGCTACATTTGCGCATTAAAAATTATTAATGATTTACATACGCGGTAATTTCGCCCAGTCTTCGGTCACAAATTTTGGTTGCGGACGAAAAAATGCGACAATACATACAATTGCCCGTATAGGTTGAAAGACAGGATTTATATGACGAATCTACCCAAGTTCTCCACCGCACTGCTTCATCCGCGTTATTGGTTAACCTGGTTGGGTATTGGCGTACTTTGGTTGGTCGTGCAATTGCCCTACCCGGTCATCTACCGTCTCGGTTGTGGATTAGGAAAACTGGCGTTACATGTTATGAAACGTCGCGCCAAAATTGTACATCGCAATCTGGAACTGTGCTTCCCGGAGATGAGCGAACAAGAACGCCATGAAATGATGGTGAAGAATTTCGAATCCGTTGGGATGGGGCTGATGGAGACCGGCATGGCGTGGTTCTGGTCGGATCGTCGAATTGCCCGCTGGACGGAAGTGATTGGCATGGAACATATCCGTGACGTGCAGGCGCAAAAGCGCGGCATTCTGTTGGTCGGCATCCATTTCCTGACGCTGGAGCTGGGCGCAAGGCAATTTGGTATGCAGGAACCGGGTATCGGCGTCTATCGCCCAAACGATAATCCGTTGCTCGACTGGCTGCAAACCTGGGGGCGCCTGCGTTCGAATAAGTCGATGCTTGATCGCAAAGACTTAAAAGGAATGATCCGGGCACTAAAGAAAGGCGAAGTGGTCTGGTATGCGCCAGATCATGATTACGGCCCGCGCTCAAGTGTTTTCGTGCCGCTGTTTGCTGTTGAGCAGGCGGCGACCACCAGTGGCACCTGGATGCTGGCGAAAATGTCTGGTGCGTGCCTGGTGCCGTTTGTTCCGCGTCGTAAGCCAGACGGCAAAGGGTATCAGTTGATCATGCTGTCGCCAGAGTGTTCACCTCCGTTGGATAACGCTGAAATCACCGCTGCATGGATGAATAAAGTGGTCGAAAAATGCATCATGATGGCACCGGAACAGTATATGTGGCTGCATCGTCGCTTTAAAACGCGCCCGGAAGGCGTACCTTCACGCTATTAAATCTCCCTTGCCGGATGTTTCGAACTGCATCCGGCATTACCACTACAAATCCTCCTGATTTAGCGATAAAAGCTCTGTACATTGCGTCACCTATAAGTCAGGCGCATAATTAGTGTGCTTACTTTTTCTTCTTTTAATCACCGCGCCTGGCGCACCAACAGCGGATTGCTATGTCACTCTGTGAAAATGACACCCCCATAAACTGGAAACGAAACCTGATCGTTGCCTGGCTAGGTTGTTTTCTTACCGGTGCCGCCTTCAGTCTGGTGATGCCATTCTTACCCCTCTACGTTGAGCAACTTGGCATCACCGGCCACAGCGCGCTGAATATGTGGTCGGGGATTGTCTTCAGTATTACCTTTTTATTTTCCGCCATCGCCTCCCCTTTCTGGGGCGGGCTTGCCGACCGCAAAGGCAGAAAAATCATGTTATTGCGTTCTGCTCTCGGCATGGGCATCGTGATGGTGCTGATGGGGCTGGCGCAAAATATCTGGCAGTTTTTGATTCTGCGGGCGCTGCTTGGTTTGCTTGGCGGATTTGTCCCCAACGCCAATGCTCTTATCGCCACACAAGTACCGCGTAATAAAAGCGGCTGGGCGCTGGGCACGCTCTCCACCGGCGGCGTTAGCGGCGCGTTGCTCGGCCCGATGGCTGGTGGCTTACTCGCTGATAACTACGGCTTACGTCCGGTATTCTTTATTACCGCCAGTGTGCTCATACTCTGCTTTTTCGTCACCCTGTTTTGTATCAGAGAAAAATTCCAGCCCGTCAGCAAAAAAGAGATGCTGCACATGCGGGAAGTCGTAACATCGCTTAAAAATCCGAAACTGGTACTTAGCCTGTTTGTCACAACATTAATTATCCAGATTGCTACTGGATCTATCGCACCAATCCTGACGCTGTATGTCCGCGAACTGGCAGGAAATGTCAGTAATATCGCCTTTATTAGTGGCATGATCGCCTCCGTGCCCGGCGTGGCTGCACTGCTAAGTGCTCCACGACTTGGTAAACTTGGCGATCGTATCGGGCCAGAAAAGATCCTGATAACTGCGCTGATCTTTTCTGTGCTGCTGTTGATCCCAATGTCTTATGTCCAGACACCACTGCAACTGGGGATTTTACGCTTTTTGCTCGGCGCCGCAGACGGCGCTCTGCTCCCAGCCGTACAAACGTTGCTGGTTTATAATTCGACCAACCAAATCGCCGGACGCATTTTCAGCTATAACCAGTCGTTTCGCGATATTGGCAACGTTACGGGGCCGTTGATGGGCGCAGCTATTTCAGCACACTACGGCTTTCGTGCTGTATTTCTGGTTACCGCCGGAGTCGTTTTGTTTAACGCGGTCTATTCGTGGAACAGCCTGCGCCGTCGCCGACTCCCCCAGGTATCGAACTGATTTTTCGCCTTTCATACTTGCAAAAGCGGAGAATCAGCTATTCTTTCCCTGAACACCTCAGCAAATCAAAGGGAGAGTCGTGATGACTATGTACGCAACGCTTGAAGAAGCCATTGATGCCGCACGCGAAGAATTTCTTGCTGACAACCCCGGCATCGACGCCGAAGAAGCGAATGTGCAACAGTTCAATGTCCAGAAATATATTCTGCAAGATGGCGACATTATGTGGCAGGTTGAGTTTTTAGCCGATGAAGGCGAAGAAGGTGAATGCCTGCCAATGTTCAGTGGAGAAGCCGCACAAAGCATCTTTGATGGCGACTATGATGAGATTGAAATCCGCCAGGAATGGCAGGAAGAAAATACCCTGCATGAATGGGACGAAGGTGAATTTCAGCTTGAACCACCGCTGGATACCGAAGAAGGACGCGCAGCAGCAGATGAGTGGGATGAGCGTTAATTACTCATATGCTCCGTGATGAATGTCGATCGGTAGCAGTAAGGTATCAAAGACTAAAGAGAAAGGGAGATCAAGGATTGTGACATAGCGCCATGCGGAGTCACGTACATCCCATTGCACGCCGGGATAATATTGGTTGCCATGCCCCTGTCCCGGTATGGTGCGGCTAATGATGCTGCCACAACCACTCAGCAAGGTAACCATGATGCTGACTACGATGAAACGCATTTGAACCCTCTTCCGTAAAAAAATACCGGCATAACGCCGGTATTTTTATTGCTGACAAAATGCTTGTTGTTTTTGCCGGATGCGGCATGAACGCCTTATCCGGCCTACGAAACCTTGCAAATTCAATATATTGCAGGTATCTACACTTTTATTGCGAAGCCGCATCCGGTTTACGCAATGCCAGTGGATTCAACTTTATCCCTTCGTAGTAACTCACCCATGAAGAATATCTCTCCGGGGAATTCCAGACGCGGAAATGCAAACGAGCCATCGTCACCGGATCGCTTAGCAGCACCAGACGACGATCGCGATTCAGCTTCTCTGGCGTCTCGTTCAGCGCCTGTTCAACATGGCGGTCACGGGCGATTTCCAGCACCTTACTGGCGCGGTGACGCGCAGTGGCCATTGCCGTTGCCAGAGCGTTAAACGACGGATTAAACACTGCATGCATAAAGCCATCGTCGAGAGAACGTTGACGGTTCATCTCAAGGAAACGATCGGTATCGATCAGTACCTGAGGCGGTGAATACTCTTCCGGGATCAGGAACAGTTTCCAGCGTTTCGTGCGCAGCCCAACGGTTGTACGGCTGGAGATCACCGAAACAAACGGTGACAGAATCAGCGAGAAGACAATCGGTGCCAGCCAGAACAGGAAACGCAGATCCAGCCACGCCATACCGACCGCCCACACTAACCCCAGTAGCAACTGTGAGCCGTGGCGTTTAAACGCTTCGCCCCAGGAGGTAGAGTCGTCATCACGTTGCGGGGAATTCCACACCACTTCCCAGCCAAGGAAGGCGCTAACCACGAATACCGTATGGAACAACATACGCACCGGCGCCAACAGCACGGAGAACAGCACTTCTAACAGCAGCGATAACGTAACTCGCCAGAAGCCGCCATACTCTTTAGTCCCTTTGCACCAAATAAGCAAAATACTCAACAACTTCGGCAGGAACAGCAGCACCATCGTCGAGGCAAACAGCGCAATCGCCAGTTCAGGACGCCACTGTGGCCAGACCGGGAATAACTGCCGTGGTTGCAGGAAGTATTGCGGTTCGGTCAGCGCGTGCACGACCTGCAATGCGGTAGAGAGCGCAAGGAACATAAACCACAGCGGTGCGGAAAGATAAGACATCACGCCCGTCAGGAACACCGCGCGGTGAACCGGGTGCATCCCTTTAACCAGGAACAAACGGAAGTTCATCAGGTTACCATGGCACCAGCGGCGATCACGTTTTAACTCGTCAAGCAGGTTAGGCGGCAGTTCTTCATAAGAGCCAGGGAGATCGTAAGCAATCCATACCCCCCAGCCTGCACGGCGCATTAGTGCGGCTTCCACGAAGTCGTGCGAAAGGATTGAACCCGCAAATGATCCTTCACCAGGCAGCGGCGCCAGCGCGCAGTGCTCGATAAACGGTTTCACGCGGATAATCGCATTATGCCCCCAGTAGTGCGACTCGCCGAGCTGCCAGAAATGCAAACCGGCAGTGAACAATGGCCCATAGACACGGGTCGCAAACTGTTGGCAACGTGCATATAGCGTATCCATACCAGACGCTTTCGGCGACGACTGGATAATCCCGGCGTTCGGGTTGGCTTCCATCAGGCGCACCAGACCGCACAAACAATCACCGGTCATCACCGAGTCCGCATCCAGCACCACCATGTAGCTGTACTGGCTACCCCAGCGACGGCAGAAATCGTCAATGTTACCGCTTTTACGCTTCACGCGACGGCGGCGACGGCGATAGAAAATCTGGCCTTCGCCCTGCACTTCGGCGATCAGCTCCATCCAGGCTTTTTGTTCTGCCACACAGATGTCCGGGTTGTAGCTGTCACTCAGGATATAAACATCAAAGTGTTTGGCATTACCAGTCGCTTTCACGGATTCCCACGTTGCACGCAGACCTGCAAAAACGCGATTCACGTCTTCGTTACAGATAGGCATGATCAATGCTGTGCGATGCTCCGGATTTAACGGTTCATCGCCAACGGTTGAAGCGGAAATACTGTATTTATCGCGCCCAATAAGCAGTTGCAGGAAGCCCATCAACGCCGTCCAGAAACCGGCTGACACCCAGCAGAAAAGAACAGCGAAGAGGATCAGAATACCGGTTTGCAGCATGTAAGGCAGAAGCTGCATAAAGGAAACCCACAAATCCTGATCGACCATATCAACTGGATTAATCAGCGCCCACCCCTGATAAGGCAGAATGGTCTTCATATACCAGGTAGCGACGACGGTTTGCGCCAGAGTGAGAAGAAGCAGGATGTAACGACGGATGGTGCCGACGGTACGCCACTTTTGCTCGCTCTCCTGCTCTTCTTTGGTCAATCGCGCCAGATAGCGCGGCGTCACATCGCGCCCACGCAGACGCTCCCAGAAACGACCAACCGGGTTAGTACGCCACGGATCGGGGAACATAGAAGAACGTTTTGCTTTCGGCATTGCCTTAAGCTGATCGCGCCCTTCGTCGTCTTGAATTAACTGTCCATCAGCGAGTGAATCTGGCCAGGCTTGTTCCAGACGTGCTTTTACCGACCCTTGCGGGGAGTCATCCTCTCGCGCCCAGGTTCGGTGTTCAGCATCCAGCGCCTGATGAACAGCGCGGATATCAGTCTTCGGCAATGCCGCTTTCTCGCTTGCGGAGATGGGCATTGCGTCAATGTACTCGGTTGTCTTATTCATTGGCAGGTAACTGGTAGCTCCAGGTTTCACTCAACGTTTGATCGGCATTCACCAGGGCAGCACGCATTTCAGTGGTTTTCTTGGCATCTTTCACTTTCACACGCATTACCAGACGCCAGCCTTTGGTGACCGGGTTATAGCGCACCGTGCTTTCTACAATCTCACCATTATCGCCAATGCTGGTTTGTGCAGTGACCGGTGTATTCTCTGGCAGTTTTTTCATCTCTGCGCCAGTAAAATCGACCACAAAAGCGATAGTGCCGTCAGGCTGTCGAATCAGGTTCGACTGCTTCACATCCCCCGTTGAACGACGCGTCTGCTGCACCCAGGCGTTATCAGGCGCGTGAAGTTTGTCTTCATCACGGCTGAAAGTAATGGTGTATTTAAAGTTCATCTCTTTACCTGGTTCCGGTAACTGATCCGGCGTCCAGTAAGCGACGATGTTATCGTTGGTTTCATCGTTGGTTGGAATTTCCACCAGCTCAACGCTGCCTTTGCCCCACTCCCCTTTCGGTGTCACCCACGCGCTTGGACGGAGATCGTAACGATCGTCGAGATCTTCAAAGCGGGAGAAATCGCGGCCGCGCTGCAACAGACCGAAGCCTTGCGGGTTTTCCATCGAGAAGCTGCTGATCGCCAGATGTTTCGGGTTGTTTAGCGGACGCCAGATCCACTCACCGTTACCAGCATGGATAGACAGACCGTTGGAGTCGTGCAATTCCGGACGATAATTATTCGCCGGAGATGGCTGGTTCGGCCCGAACAGGAACATACTGGTTAACGGCGCAACGCCCAGTTTGCCGACTTTATCGCGCAGGTAGATTTTCGATTGCACATCAACAACCGTGTCACGTCCCGGCATAACAACGAACTTGTAAGCGCCTGTCGCACGCGGCGAATCAAGCAACGCATAAATCGTTAAACGCTTATCGGTCGGTTTTGGACGCTCGATCCAGAACTCCTTAAAGCGTGGAAATTCTTCACCTGATGGCAAAGCGGTATCAATAGCCAGGCCTCGGGCAGAAAGACCGTAAACCTGACCTGCGCCAATCACGCGGAAATAGCTGGCCCCGAGCATGCTGACGATTTCATCATTTTTATCTTTGCTGTTGATCGGGTAAAGCACTTTAAAACCGGCAAAACCAAGATCTTTTACCGTGTCTTTGTCATGCTGAACATCGCCGAAAGTGAAATAATCCGGGCTGTATTTGATTCTTTTTACTGCCGTTGCAGTGACTTCATTTATTTTGACCGGTGTGTCGAAGTACATACCCTGATGGTAGAACTCGAGCTTGAATGGGGTCTTCAGATTGTTCCAGTATGCTTTGTCATGATTAAACTGGATCTGTTGATAGTCCGCGTATTTCATGTCGCGGAAAACGGAGGGCAAGTTACTTTTAGGCGCCTCATAGCCTTTCCCGGCTAAGGATTGAGCTTGCTTTGCGACATCGTCAATGCTGAAGGCCCAGCTTGATGATGTATACAGGGTTAACATTACTGCAGCACTCAACCAACGCATTTTCATCATTTGTAGTTTATGTTTCATAATAAGTAAGCACTTCCCCCTTTGTGTGCTTATATCGATCCGATCTATTTTAATGGATAACCAGCCATTCCGACAACAGAATCCCGGTATTATTCAGCGCGCCGGCTCATGGATTAAGCACCTGATTGCAACCGTTTTCACTTTCCGTGCTTATCCTAAAGACAGAAGGAGCGAGTTCGTGTAGGGTTTGCCGGCAAATTTATTTATCAACCGTCTTACAGGCGCTTCCATTTTGGTTAGTGATTGCGGCTATGCCGCGCAAAAACACATTTGAAGCCTGCACCTCATGCAGCAGGTCAGTGTCGTTACGGCAAAAGCCTAAAGGCATTACCCGGCGGGGATAAGACGAAAAATCCGAGATTAGTTAACCATATATGAATCCAGTACCCGCGCAGCGTGAATATTTCCTCGACTCCATCCGCGCATGGTTGATGTTGTTAGGGATCCCTTTTCATATTTCTTTAATCTATTCAAGCCACACCTGGCATGTGAATAGCGCAGAACCGTCATGGTGGCTGACGCTTTTTAACGATTTCATCCACGCCTTCCGTATGCAGGTATTTTTCGTTATTTCCGGATATTTTTCCTACATGCTGTTTTTGCGCTACCCGTTGAAAAAATGGTGGAAAGTGCGCGTTGAACGCGTAGGGATCCCGATGTTAACGGCTATTCCCCTGCTCACCTTGCCGCAATTCATTATGCTGCAATATGTCAAGGGCAAAGCGGAAAGCTGGCCTGGGCTATCATTGTATGACAAATATAATACTCTGGCCTGGGAGTTAATTTCACACCTGTGGTTTTTACTGGTGTTGGTCGTTATGACGACACTTTGCGTGTGGATATTTAAACGAAAAAGAAATAATTTAGAAAATTCAGATAAAACAAATAAAACTTTCTCGATGGTTAAGCTATCGATACTATTTTTCTGTCTGGGAACTGGCTATGCAGCAATAAGAAGAACGCTATTTATCGTTTATCCACCCATTTTAAGCGATGGCATGTTCAATTTTATTTTCATGCAGACGCTGTTTTATATGCCGTTCTTTATTCTCGGTGCGCTGGCTTTCATTTTTCCTAATCTAAAAGCCTTGTTTACCACACCGTCTCGTGGATGCACTCTCGCGGCAGCACTGGCATTTGTTGCTTATTTGCTCAATCAACGCTACGGCAGCGGCGATGCCTGGATGTATGAAACCGAGTCAGTGATCACGATGGTGCTCGGCCTGTGGATGGTGAATGTGGTCTTCTCCTTTGGCCACCGTTTGCTTAATTTCCAGTCAGCGCGGGTAACCTATTTTGTAAACGCGTCGCTATTTATTTATCTGGTTCACCACCCGTTAACGCTCTTTTTCGGTGCTTACATCACTCCGCACATTACATCAAATCTGCTGGGTTTCCTCTGCGGTCTGATATTTGTGGTAGGGATTGCGATAATTCTGTACGAAATTCATTTACGCATTCCGTTGTTGAAGTTTTTGTTCTCCGGCAAACCGATCGTAAAACGCGAGAATGACAAAGCGCCAGCTCGCTAAACCATACTTACAATAACCATTCAACGGGCAATATTGACGCCAGTCTGACCATAACCCGCTTCCAGAAACTGGTGGCGGGTTCTTTTTTGAGGATAATTTCCTCCTTCCCATGGCGATCGACCCAGTTGATTCGTCCCCACCGATCCAGACGGAGCTGCCAGGCCGCATCATACTGGCTCTGAATAAAGCGTTTATCGATTAATTGTGCCAGCGTTTCGCTCTCTATCACGAAGCCCATTTCAGTATTGAGCAGCGTTGAACGCGGATCGAAATTGAATGAGCCAATAAACACTATTTTGCCATCGACACTGAATGTTTTAGCATGAAGGCTTGCGCCGGAATTACCAGTTATACCGCGATCGTGCAACGTGCTGCTTTGTTCCCGCGTCGGTTTCAGTTCATATAACTCAACGCCATAGCGGAGCAATTTTTTGCGCCAGCGAGCATACCCGGCATGAACGACAGCGACATCGTTAGCGGCAAGTGAATTGGTTAAGATAGCTATCCTGACCCCTTTTCTGACCATTCGTAAAAGCTGCGCCACTCCCGCGCGCGTTGGCACAAAATAGGAAGAGATAATATCAATACGTTCGCTGGGGGAGCCCATGATATCGAACAGGCGCTGCGGTAACAGTGAATGCCGTTTTGCCTTGCCCTCCCCTTTTGCCGGATCATCACTTAATAAACGCGTTCTTGCCCAGATAAGCGGCAATGTTCCGTCAACCAGTTGATTTATAAACGGACTTAACTCCATTTTGCACAAATAGCGATGTGTCTCGGTGTCGTTGTACCAGGACGCAGGTAGCTCAATACGGTCAGCCATTTCGCCATCGGGAACATCCAGCACCTGCTGCAACGGTGAAACTGATTTGCAATACCAGTAGCGGGCAAAATCATCGGCAACATCCTCAACAACCGGCCCTATTGCCAGGACATCTAAATCTGAAAAAAGTGGCTCTTCTCCCGCGCCGAAATAGGCATCGCCAACGTTGCGCCCGCCCACCAGCGTTACCACGCCATCGACGGTAAAACTTTTATTGTGCATACGACGATTGAGGCGGGAAAAATCGGTGATATAACCAAGCGGACGTAACAAGCGAAAAGAGAAAGGATTGAAAAGTCGAACTTCAATACGCGGGTGACTATCGAGCAAGCGTAAAATATCATCAAGACCGGGAGTATTATTGTCATCCAGCAGCAAACGGACGCGAACGCCACGCTTCGCTGCGGCTAACAGAGCCGAAAACAGCAATCGCCCCGACATATCGTCCTGCCAGATGTAATACTGAACATCCAGCGTATGCTCCGCCATTTCTGCCAGACGATATCGTGCAGCAAACGCATCCAGACTTTTATCAAGGGGGAAAATGCCGCACTGCCCAGGATGTTGCGAGCACAGCGGCAGCACCGCGCTCGCCAGCCGGGGCAAATCATTCATCTCCTTGTTGGGTAAGGAGTCTTTCGTAGAGGTGGGCATTTTCTGCATCATAACAGACAAAGTATACCTGCTCAGGCAAAGCGTGACGGGTAATAAATTCTGAAACGGTTTTTACTGCTATTTCAGCCGCTGCAGCACGCGGGTAACCATAAACGCCGGTGCTGATGGCAGGAAATGCCACTGTCGCATAGCCGTTCGCCGCTACCAGTCGTAGACTATTGAGATAGGCATCCTGCAATAACTGGTCTTCGTTTTGTTCGCCACCGCGCCAGACAGGCCCAACGGTATGCACAACAGCTTTGGCAGGGAGATCGCCCGCAAGAGTAATCACTGCATGTCCCGTGGGGCAATCGCCCTGTTGCTGGCGAACTTTCAAACAGGCATCCAGCAACGCCGGGCCGGCTGCGCGATGAATAGCGCCATCAACGCCGCCGCCCCCCATTAGTGACGGATTAGCCGCATTAACAATAACATCAACGGCTAGTTTAGTAATATCACCCTGCACAACATGAATACGCGATTTCATAACGCCTCCTTACACCCTCTTGTTTCTTAAGTGTACAGCAGTGTTTTTAGGTAAATCGCATTTTTCTTGTCAGCAACGTGAGTAGTTCAGAAACTTAGTTATATTCGATGTTCATCACAGCCAGCTTTTTCTGCTCATCAAGATACTGCACTTTTACTGAGGCAATTTGCGCATTTTTAACTTTGCCACTCATTAACTCTTTGCTGGAATACGTTTTGCTCTGTACTGGACCATTTTGCATACAGGTCATTTCAACTGGCGTTTGCAGGGAGCTCACGTCACACGAGGGTTCCACGATTTGACCATAAAAATGAATCACGCCACCTTGCGCATTGCTTTCCGCTGTTGCAAAGAAAGGAAAAACCAGGCTGCCGAGCATAAGGGAGTTTAACAACGGTCTGAACATCTATTCTGTTTCCTCAATGATTAATCATCCTTGAGGGGGTTATCCATGCTTTCAGGTTGGTCGATTCGCATCAGACCGTTCTCTTCCGGCTCGTTTTATGCTCAACTATTAATACATTAAGACTTTCCTGAAGAGGGCGGCCATTGTTGTGATAAATGAAGTGACTGTCCATCAGAAACCGTAACAACTATTTTCACCCGATCGTCCGGGGAAATATTTAAACTCAACTTCGTCAAGGCAATGGGTTGATTAGCGGGTAATGAAAGGGTCTTTTCTTGCTTCGTCTGACTTTGTCCCGAACTGCCTTCGCGTAGTGACAATATCTGAACCCGGCACAAGCATGATTGCGTAAGAGTAACTTCAGGAATAATGGTGTACATGTCACCTTGCTGGGTTGTATTAAAGGTTATCTGGCTGGAAAGTGCCGCGAGAAGTAATAACGCGTTCATACTATTCTCCCGAAAAAAAACAGGGCTTGCGCCCTGTTTCTGTCATACAAATTCTGTATTAGTACTGATGAGCGGTCGCGTTGTTACCAAAGCCAACCTGAGTTACGTTGACGCTGGAGTTAGATGCAGTCTGGTCAACTGCTGCACCGTTGCCACCACCGAACTGTTTAACAGTCATTTCAGAGTTTTTACCGTTCCACTGATCAAGAGTGGCGCTGTTACCGAAGCCACGCTGGGTCAGTTCAATTGAGCTGTCATCAGAACCTTGTCCTACGTCTGCGCCGTTACCGCCGCCGTGCTGGGTAATAGTCAGATCAGAGTTGCGGGCATCAGCCTGCAATGCAACAGCAGAGTTACCGCCACCGTACTGATAAATATTCAGCTCTGAATTCGGGCCGCTGTTATTGCCGCCACCACCGTGGTTGCCGCCGCCACCGCCGTACTGAGGAATAGAACCTGCCAGAGCGCTACCGGAGAATACGATTGCTGCAATTGCTGCTACTTTTAAAAGTTTCATGTAAAACCCCCATCGGATTGATTTAAAAGTCGAATGGAAATTAACGTTGTGTCACGCGAATAGCCATTTGCGACTGTCTCTGCACTACAATTGCCGTTTTTTGAGTACCATGCTGCGTAATATTTGCTTTATTACCAGAACCTTTCTGGATAATCATTGCAGTATTACCATATGCGCCTTGCGAAATACTGGCATCGTTGGCATTGCCCGCCTGATCAATATATGCAAGGTTATAATCTCCTGTCTGGTCAATCTTTGCCCGGTTGCTATTACCCTCTTGCGAAACAACCGACAAAAGTTTTGAGCCTCCCTGCCGTAACTGTGCACTATTATTAGTACCAGCTTGACCAACTATGGCTGCCTGATTAAATGAAGACTTACTCAATTCATTTACCGCTAAGTTATATTCTGAATTAGCTAAATCATAACCTGCTGCGGCTGCAATCCCAGGCGCACCCAGTATTGTTAACATCACAAATAACAATTTGTTTTTCATGTTGTCACCCTGGACCTGGTCGTACATTTAAGAAATTAAATCATTTCAACTTGGTTGTTAACGCAAACCGTTTTTTGTTAACGCTGCGTTACGATGGAAAGTATGTCTGCGGAAATATTTTTAATAACTCACCCGCGCGTTGTATTTTGCTTTTTTTGTTCATACCAAAGTATTAAAACTCGCGCAAATACGCTGTTATTTACGCAAAAATTATTTTGTTTTCTTTTAAAGTACCGTTTTTTGACAGCAAAAAATCGACAGTCAGCCTTCCTTCATGATTCGCGAAGATTACGTCGATATGTCTGTTTGACAAGCCGTGACAAACATCGTCTTTTTACGGCAAAAAATTGTCCATGGGCAACATCAGAGAAAGTAAGAAATTTTCACACGACAAAAGAACTATGTGAAAATAATTTTTATATGGATAATTATGGACTTAGCGTAATTTGTATGACTTTTTAAAATTGTGCAATAAAAGCCATATGTACAACTTTTCTATCAATTCTAAACTCCACAACCACGCTGCGTTAATATTTTAAAATTCCAGATTACATTTTGTTACACGTTTAACACTTGATTTAAGATTTGTAATGGCTAGATTGAAATCAGATGTAATCCATTAGTTTTATATTTTACCCATTTAGGGTTGATTTATTACTACACACAGCAGTGCAACATCTGTCAGTACTTCTGGTGCCTCTATTTTATAAAGGCAGCTGTCAGGTGTGCGATTAATAAAAAAAGCGGGGTTTCATCATGTTTAATGAAGTCCATAGTATTCATGGTCATACATTACTGTTGATCACTAAACCTTCTTTGCAGGCGACTGCGTTATTGCAGCATTTAAAACAATCGCTGGCAATCACAGGAAAACTGCATAATATTCAACGTTCTCTGGACGATATATCTTCTGGCTGCATTATTCTGTTGGATATGATGGAAGCAGATAAAAAGCTCATTCATTACTGGCAGGATACATTAAGCAGAAAACACAACAACATTAAAACGCTGTTGTTAAATACTCCAGATGATTACCCGTACCGCGACATTGAAAACTGGCCGCATATCAATGGTGTTTTTTACGCCATGGAGGATCAAGAACGCGTAGTCAATGGGTTGCAAGGCGTCTTACGTGGTGAATGCTACTTTACGCAAAAGCTTGCCAGTTACTTGATTACACATTCCGGTAACTATCGTTATAACAGCACGGAATCTGCCCTCCTTACTCATAGGGAAAAAGAGATCCTTAATAAGCTGCGTATCGGCGCCTCCAATAACGAGATTGCTCGTTCGCTGTTCATCAGCGAAAACACGGTAAAAACGCATCTTTATAATCTTTTCAAAAAGATAGCAGTTAAAAACCGAACACAAGCGGTCTCATGGGCAAACGATAACCTCAGGCGATAAAGCCATGAAACGTTATTTATGCTGGATTGTAGCAGTAGAACTTCTCTTCGCTGCGGGAAATGTTCACGCCGTTGAAGTAGAAGTACCGGGATTGTTAACTGACCATACTGTTTCCTCTATTGGCCATGATTTTTACCGTGCCTTTAGTGATAAATGGGAAAGTGACTACACCGGTAACTTAACAATTAATGAAAGACCCAGTGCACGATGGGGAAGCTGGATCACAATAACGGTGAATCAGGACGTTATTTTCCAGACATTTTTATTCCCATTGAAAAGAGACTTCGAGAAAACTGTTGTCTTTGCACTGATTCAAACTGAAGAAGCACTAAATCGTCGCCAGATAAATCAGGCGTTATTGAGTACGGGCGATTTGGCGCATGATGAATTTTAAATAAAAAATTGTTCGGAGGCTGCAATGCGTGTCAAACATGCAGTAGTTCTACTCATGCTTATTTCACCATTAAGTTGGGCAGGAAATATGACTTTCCAGTTCCGCAATCCAAACTTTGGTGGTAACCCGAATAACGGCGCTTTTTTATTAAATAGTGCCCAGGCGCAGAACTCGTATAAAGATCCGAGCTATGACGATGACTTTGGTATTGAAACGCCATCGGCGTTAGATAACTTTACTCAGGCCATTCAGTCCCAAATTTTAGGTGGACTGTTGTCGAATATTAACACGGGTCAGCCAGGGAGAATGGTAACCAATGAATATATTGTTGATATTGCCAACCGCGATGGTCAATTGCAGTTGAATGTGACGGATCGCAAGACAGGACAAACCTCGACCATCCAGGTTTCGGGTTTACAAAATAACTCAACCGATTTTTAAGCCCCAGCTTCATAAGGAAAATAATCATGCAGCGCTTATTTGTTTTGGTTGCCGTCATGTTGCTGAGCGGATGCTTAACCGCCCCACCTAAAGAAGCCGCCAGACCGACATTAATGCCTCGTGCCCAGAGCTACAAAGATTTGACCCACCTGCCAGCGCCAACGGGTAAGATCTTTGTTTCGGTATACAACATTCAGGACGAAACCGGGCAATTTAAACCCTACCCGGCGAGTAACTTCTCCACTGCTGTTCCGCAAAGCGCCACTGCGATGCTGGTCACGGCATTGAAAGATTCTCGCTGGTTTATACCGCTGGAACGTCAGGGCTTACAAAACCTGCTCAACGAACGCAAGATTATTCGTGCGGCACAGGAAAACGGCACTGTCGCGGTAAACAACCGAATCCCGCTTCAATCGTTGACCGCAGCCAATATCATGGTTGAAGGCTCTATTATTGGTTATGAAAGCAACGTCAAATCGGGCGGTGTTGGGGCGAGATATTTTGGTATTGGTGCAGATACGCAATACCAACTTGATCAGATTGCCGTGAACCTGCGCGTCGTCAATGTAAGTACCGGTGAGATCCTCTCTTCGGTGAACACCAGTAAGACGATCCTTTCCTATGAAGTCCAGGCGGGTGTCTTCCGCTTTATTGACTACCAGCGGTTACTGGAAGGGGAAGTGGGTTATACCTCTAACGAACCGGTTATGCTCTGTCTAATGTCCGCCATCGAAACAGGCGTTATCTTCCTGATTAACGACGGCATCGACCGTGGCTTGTGGGATTTACAGAATAAATCAGAGCGGCAGAATGACATTCTGGTGAAATACCGTCACTTATCAGTACCACCGGAATCCTGATACATAAAAAAGCCGGAGTTTATTCCGGCCCTTTACGATTCAATCTAAAGCGTGAGTGCTCCTCACGCTTTATTTTTGACTTGTTGCTCACGGTGAGCGGACTTAGCACTGCGCGCCGCCAGCCAAAGACCGCTGTTTTTCATTGCGTAACCAAACACCAGCCCAAGCGCCAGCGAAGGTAGCACCAGCTTCCAGTTCCCTTGCCCGGCAAACGTCGCACATGCGCCAATAAACGTCCCCGGAACAAACGACAACAATACCTGTTTCGCCTGAATACACATCAGAAAAGCGACAATACCGGTTATGACATAACCGAGAATTTCCAGATGTGGTGCCAGAGCACTGCCGTAAATAATAACCATCGCCCACACCACGCCACTAAGCAGTGTTGCAGCGGAAATAGCCAGCCCTTTTAGCCCACCTTGCGGACAGGCAAAGTAGGCCGTACAGCCCAGGAAACCTGCCCAGCTAAGTAAGCCAAGGGAAACAGCCACCCAGCCCCAGATACCGGAGAGAATGCCTGTTGTGATTGCAATAGAGAGAAGTATGTTCATGCCGCGCATGATAGCAGAAAACGCGACTATGAATGAGATCGAGCACACATTTTATGCAACAGCTATATATAGATTGCAGTAATGAGTGATTCCGATCACATTTATTCCTCTGATTCTTCCTCAAGTTCATCCCACATTGCGCTGATTGCATCGCGGGTTAGCGGTGCCATGGTGCGCCAGAACGGTGTAGTCGCATGAGCCTCAACTTTACCGAGAAATGCGCCGCACCAGGGCAACAGATACTCGCTAAACAGTGTTTCCAGAGCTTCGCTTTCATCCTCTGTTGACAGATCTTCCAGCCAGGAAGCGGCCAGCAGCAAAGTACCAATGTGATCGGCTGGCGTATCCGCTAACGGCATACCGCGTTCGGAAAGGAAAGTACGGACTTCTGTTTCTGTGGCGCCCTCAACCCAGGTGCTGCGATAAGGTGAAACTGCGCATTCATCACCGACGAATAATGCATTGTAATCGGCAGAAACTTGCGCCATATCACAGCTTTTCTGCAAACGCGCCAGCAATTCATCCTGTTCCAGCGGCCAGTTCGCCGCCAGTTTCCCTTCACGAATTAAGGTAAACAGCGGAACCAGTAAAGGATCCTGCGGTTGACGGTAATAGAGCGAACCCAGCACACGACACAGGATAGAAAACTCGTTCATTAATTTATTTCCGTTAATAGCAATTAAAGATCAGCAAATTCCGCAATCGGCGCCATGCCGCGAGATTCAAGGAAATTCAGCAAACGGCGTGGCGAAACATTCAATATTCTCTCTTCCGGAAAATCCACTGCGTCGAGGATCTTACGGCATTCTTCAAAATCGCCCATGGTAAAAGCGGTATGAGAATCCGATCCTAACGCGACCCAACCTCCGGCATCGCGCACCGCAGCGGCAACCGCACGGCAGTTATCTTCACTGCCCTTACGCGAATGTAAGAATGAGGAGTTATTGATTTCCAGCGCCACCTGATACTTAGCAGCAGCTTCAGCAACAGCTTTAAAATCAATTGGATATCGTGGATTTCCGGGATGGCTAACCACGTGCACATGCCCACTCGCCATCGCGGCAATCATGGCCTGAGTATTCGTAGCTTCATCATGCGGCGCAAAAACCGGTTCATGAAAACCAGCAATGATCAGATCCAGCGAGTCAAACATTTTGCCGCTGCAATCAATTTCACCATCAATATTTTTGATATTGGCTTCGATGCCACGCAGGATCCCCACCCCATCGACGACTCGCGGCCAGATACGCATATTAATGAAGTGCCAGTGATGCGGTGCATCTTCCATATCAGGGCCATGATCGGTGATCGCAAAAAGTTTAATGCCTTTCTGTTTGGCCTGGGCAATGTAATCACTTAATGTGCTATATGCATGTGTACTGGCAACGGTATGCATATGAAGGTCGACGGGATACATAACTCTTATATGAACACATCCCGTTTGCAAGG
>NZ_AEJZ01000094.1:0-41889 GCF_000208525.1 Escherichia sp. TW14182 | reverse complement strand
TCGCTTTCGGGACCAGGGTAAAGGTAAAGCGTGGCGTTTATCTGGTATTCAACAATGGCGGCAGACTGCACGGTCACGCGGTCGGCCACCGGCCTGACGTCCTCGCCATTAAGGGCGTTACGCACCACAGCCAGCAGGTCTTCGGATGCGACACCGTTATTTTCACGTGACAGCACAGAGATGGTGACGCAGGCCGGAGACGGACTGGTGACAGAAATATCCGCGACACGCCCGTCAGCACTGCGACCATGATACTGATAGGCTCCCACCGACCCGGCGACGCTTAAACCTTCAAACGCCTGCTGAATACGCAGACGATAATCGGTGTCAGATTCCATCACTGCCGGTGTCGGCGGGATGGTCGAATCATCTGCCGGGGTGATAGTCAGGCGCGTGGTGTTGTAATTGGCACCAATCACATCAAGGTCATTACCGGCAGCACAGGCCAGCATCACCGCCCGTGCGGCCTCATTCACACGCTGACGCCAGATAAGCTCACGATAAGCATTTTCCTCCAGCAGTTTGACGAGAGGCTCAGATTCCAGCATCAGGGTACGGGCGACCGCCTCCTGCTGGTCTTCCGGGTAAAGGGAAATCAGTGTCGCCTTGCGTTCGGCGAGAATGGTTTCAAAGTCCAGCTCCTCGACCACATCCGGTGCGGGTAGCTGGTTCAGGTCGATAATCGGCATGGTTTCAACTCACAGGGATGGTTAACGAAAGTGGCTGGCCGGTGTCGTTGTGCTGGCCGGTTAACGTGACCGTCATTCGCCCGTCAAAGCTGCGCGCCGTGGTGACAGATGACAGGGTGACGCGGGGTTCCCATTTCAGCACCGCCATGTAACAGGCGACCTTAATCTGCAACTCAAGCGCCGGGGTCTGCGGCTGGTCAATCATTGATGCCAGCAACGAGCCGTAATCACGACGCATCACCCGCGAGCCGACCGGTGTACGCAGGATATCGCCGATACTCTGGCTGATATGCTCAAGGTCAGTGACAGTCTGGCCATCACTGCGATTCATTCCGAGATAACGCGCTGTCATTTTGTCCCCTGTGTCCAGTTGTCTCCTGACTTAACACCACCGTGACCGTGGTCATCCACCTGAACGCCGTTAGACGTGAATTTCCCGTCGGTATGCTCGATGTTGCCGCACATCGTCCCGCCCTTCTGCACTTCCAGCGTGCCGGTAGTCAGTTTGTTGGTGCAGACCACTTCCGGTGTGTCCAGGGTGACACGGGTTGACGCTTTCACCGTGACCACCGGCACCGTGGCAGTAACAGAATCTGAAGCCGTCACGCTGGCCGTTTTAATTCCGCTTACCGTGAGTGCACTGGTTTCGGGTTCATACTCAATCACCGCCCCGTCAGGGAAACGGATATGCATGGCATCTGCCGACGCAGACGGCGGAGGGTTATCACCGGAATAAATCCCCGGCAGAACGAACGCCGTGTCGAGTTCACCGCCCACGGCCAGAATCAGCACCTGTTCCCCCACGGAAGGTGCCCACCATGTGCGCGAACGTCCGGCGCGATGGGTCAGCCACTGAAGCCAGTCAGTGCACATGCCGCCGGTCTGCACACGGCAGCGACCGACGTTAAGGTCGGTTTCGACGATAATGCCGGGGCGGATCATGTTGCGCAGTGCGCGCGCGAGTTCCTGAATATTTGCGAGAGTGTTCATAACGGGAAGGATGCCGCCGGGTCATACCGGCGGCAATGTGACGATGAGGTGTCGGGAATGGCACAACTAACGGTCGAGGTGAGCCAGGATAATCTCTTCAATCATCTGCACATCCTCACCGGTAAAGCCGAGCAGAGGACGCGCCGGATAATCAATTTTCTTACCGTCTTTCCGGGTTTCTTCCGACAGACCGAACTGATGCACACTGGCGATTTTCGGTGACTTCCCGCCGTAAAACTCCATTGATGCCTGTTCAGGGCTGGCGCGGATATGCAAAAAACGACTGGTGATAAGTTTCGCAAACATTTTTCGCTTAACGCGACCGGTCTTTTTTCTGGCGCTCTGCTGCTGGCGTGGCGCGTAGGGTGTGCCGTCCGGGGCTTTCTGTGCCATCACCCGACGCTGCTGACTCTGCCGCAGACGTTTCGCCAGTTCGGCACTCAGTCGCCGACGCCCTGACGGTGACAGCGATTCAATCAGTCCGGTCAGCCGGTCTTCAAAACGCTTAAACTCATTCATCCCACTTGCTCACCAGTTCGCCATTGATATAAAGCTCCATCGGGCGGGTGACCGGCTCCGGCGGCGGGGGTTCCGGGATATTATTCACATGCAGTGCGCCGTCAACCTCACTGACCAGCGTGCGCTCGGTCAGCATCAGGCTGATGCTGATATCAAAGCTGCTGTCATTGTTGATGTCTGCATAAAACGTGAAACCTTTTTTCTGGCCTTCGTCGGTGGTCATGATGTCGGGCTGATTTTCCCGCAGCCACGCCAGCACCGGCACGATGAGCAGGTCAAAATCACCGGTAAAGTCGGTCACAATCACATTGAGCGTGTAACGCTTTTCGAATGACAGCGACGTCGCCAGTGTGGAGGCAATACTCCCGTTATCCACGAATATCCGCAGCATCTCTGGACTGGTTTTCAGCACCGTGACGGCATCAGTCAGCGCCCTGCGCAGGCTGTCGGGTTTGAGCATCGTTTTCGTCCTGACAGTGTTTAATCATTTTTACCTGGCTGGCACAGCGTGCCAGCGCGTTCTCAAGCTGCCGGATATCGGCACTTAAATCGCCGTTCGTCTCCGGGTCACTGCCCGGCATCGGGCAAAGACTCACTTTCGGGCAGGCGTTGGCGACAATCACTGGCGTCGGTGCAGGCCGGGCGCTGGTGCAACCGGCGCACAGCATCAGGCAGGTCAGCACCGTACCAGCGGCGAAAATCTTCGTTTTCATTCAGTAACCTCGTGATGGTTTTCTCGCGCTGTGCTTCACGCTTCGCGGCGTTTTCCAGCTCCTGACGCAGTGCCACCTGCGCCAGCTCGTTTTTGTCTGCCCTGGTGAGGGCAACATGAAGCTGATTTTTCAGCATGGTGATGGTCGTCTGCTGTTCACTGGCGACGTTATTCGCCCTGTCCAGCGAGGCGCGCAGGCTGGCATTTTTGTGTTTCACCAGAAACAGACCGGACACCGCCAGCGATAACAACACGACCAGCACAATCATCAGCTTTGACATGGTTCCCGCTCCTCAAGACGCTGACGGCAGGCCGTACATATCAGCCGGAAGAACAGCGACGCCACGAGATAAATCAGCGCGGTAAAAATCCACCCGGCAGCGACCAGCGAGATAAACGTCGCCACCATCACCACCAGAGCCGCTGCCCGCCTGCGCCACGGCACCGGCTGCAAAAACAGCGACGTGACAATCTTCACGGCCAGCGATTCCGGCGGCAGCTCCCGCCCGTAGCGTTCCAGCACATACTCAGTGGCATACACGCCGACACCACCGGCAACCACACAGATAACCGTCGCCAGAATCGCCCAGGCAGCGACAAAACTGACGGCCACGCTCTGCGGATAAATCAGGGACAGTGCCAGCATCAGCGCCAGCGACACGTTCAGCATCAGTGAAAGGGATAATTTCTTCATGGTGTTTACTCCGTTTAAGCCGGTACGCCGCCAGCGGTACGCCAGACAGTGACCAGTTTTTCCAGTGAATGCTCACGCTGACCGTAACCGGCACCCGGCAGGGACGCCCAGATATTGCGACAGCGTGAAATGGCGCGCTCAATGCGTCCCGCCCGGATGTCATCCAGTGCACCGCGTTCGCGGATCAACTGAATGGCAAGTCTGTCCTGTGACAACGGACTGAAATCCGGCAGGGCAAGCTGTTTGCGGTAATGCGGCCAGAACAGGTAAAGCTGCTGATAGCGACCGGAGGCCGTGGATTTTTCACCGCGACGGTTAAACACCTTCGCCGGTCGGCCATGTGCGAACGGGTGGTCACTGTAGTCGGTGAAGATTTCCGGCTTCCCGTCCAGTCCGGTGACTATCACGTCATAGCCACGTTTTTTCGTCAGCGGATGGTTCGCCGTCCCTTCGGATACCGCCAGCATGTCGAGAAAGGCCGCGATATTCTGATGCGTGTTAATTACCGGCATTACTGTTTCCCCCTGCCCTTAAAACGGCGCTGAATGGCAATCTCAATCACCTGATAACCGGCGATACCCAGCATGGAGCCGATACCGCACACCGCAGGCAGTGACAGGTCAGGAAACTGCACCAGAACAACACCGGCAACCATCGAGACAAAACCACCGAGCAACATGCGCCCGATAAACAGACGCGGGGTGATGGGTTCACCACCGGCAAGCACCTTGCCGACAACAATCAGCACCCCAATCATGAAAAGCGACAGGACGCTTTTTTCTTCTGCTGTCATGCGTTACTCCCACAGATTGACAGTTTCAGCCACGGGCGCGGTCTGAACGTCGGGCAGTTCGACGGCGGTGCCGTGCGGCAGCACCGCACCCAGTTCAGCCAGTCCCGGATTTGCGGCGAGCACGGTCTCAACCACGCCCTCAGTGCGCCCGTAATACCGGACACAAATGGCGTCGAGCGTGTCGCCCTGTAGCGCAAAGGTCTTCATCAGATTTGACTCACGATGCAGCGCGGCTTGTCCTGGATGCGCGCCACTGCCCAGCGCATATCCCGCCACAGCTCATCAATGGTGCTGTCAATGCTGTCAGCCTTCTTGTCGCCTTTGGCACTGGCATCCACGCCGCGATAACGCTCATAAAGCGATGCGGTCGCCATCGCACACACGGCGCGCTCGTAGTAAAAAACTTTGATGCTTTCACCGTCGATGTCGTCCGCCGGGACGTCAGCCAGACGCGTAAAACCGGCGGCAATTTTCTGTTCGCGGTACTCGTACAGCTCCGCATTCGTTTCAGCCATGCCTGACTTGATGGCCTCACGCAGACGGGCAGGGGCGACGGTCTGCTCAAGGCGCATACGTTCCCGGACGCGCTTCGGGTCGATATCGGGGAAAAAGAACGTGTTTTTAATCACCGGCTCGTCGCCTGCCGGTTGCGGGATGACCACCGTACCCTCACCGGACACGGGAGCCTCCTTTCGCGGAATAATCAGCGTCATCATGACTACCTCTGAAAAGTCGGGCGGTGGACGCCGGTGCAGTGTCAGGTGATTCACCCTCACTGACCGGCGTGCCGCCCTGGCGCGGGGCGCATTCGGTTGTTAACTGGCTTTCTTTTTCGGGCGTCCACGTTTTGCCGGTGTCGCACTCCGGGTCTTACGCGGGGCGCGGGTGGCCGCTTTTGGCTGTGGCTCCGGCTTCGGTTTCAGTTCCCGCTCCAGTCGTTCAATCTCTTTTTTGACGCCTGCCTGACAGTCGAGCTGTGTCGCACGTTGCAGGTGCGCCAGCGCACCGGCGGCATCACCAGCGTCACGCAGAAACAGACCAGTGATTTTGTGCAG
This sequence comes from Escherichia sp. TW14182, assembly GCF_000208525.1. Lineage (NCBI taxonomy): Bacteria > Pseudomonadati > Pseudomonadota > Gammaproteobacteria > Enterobacterales > Enterobacteriaceae > Escherichia > Escherichia sp. TW14182. Next base: position 36,437 of record NZ_AEJZ01000094.1, on the reverse strand, counting down.
CTTTGCGCGCACTTCATCAGGCATGTCAGCCGTGGCGGTCAGTTCAAGGGTCTCCGTCAGCAGGCGGATATCCACGGATTCACCGGCAGCGTGAGCGCGCATGGCCGCGAGCGCCACCTCCTCGGTGAACATGTACGGCGGGGTGCGGCGGTGTTTACCCGGCATGGTCAGGCCGTACTTCAGGGCGTAACGGGCAATCTCCAGCGCACCGGCAATATCGCCGGTATCCAGACGCCACAGCATGACCGTCATCAGAATGTCATCCTGTGCACCTTTGCCCTGCTCCAGCACGCCGTTCACCCACGGCAACCAGAACGGCAGCAGTTCGCGTTTTTTTGCGGCCTTCAGCTCTTTTGAATAAATCGCTTTCAGTGTGCGCTGGTCTGCGGCGAGCTTAACCAGCATCTGCTCATAGACAGTTGCATGTCGCAGCGGGGCGGCTTCCCGCTGCGCGGTCATCGCTGCCGAGACCCGCATCATGTGGCGCTGTGCGGGACTCGTCATCGGTTACGCTCCCGGCTCTGCGGTCGCTTTAGCCGGTGTGGAGAAGTCATCGACCTTAATTTTTTCCACCAGACAACCGGCGGCGTAGTCTTCCACCACGTAATCAATGTTCATTGACTCGTAGTTCTCCACGCGGTCGAGTTTCGGGTTTTCCACAATCACGCGGCGATGGCTGTCATCCATGTAGTAGATGGACAGGTTTTCCAGCTTCGTAATGAGCATCGCATCCGCCGGGAAGTACGGGACGCGTACCGCCGGCAGGTTACCGATGCGTTTCTGACTGATGATGACGTCAGCGGCCAGCATTTCGCTGTTGTCCTGCTCTTTGTTGACGATGGGGAAATACTTGTCCGCCAGTAGCTGACGCCCCACAATCACCACAAGGTCAGGGTCTTCCTGATACCACGGTTCAATCAGGTTGTTGGTCGCATCCATCACCAGTGCATCGAGGCTTACATAATCACCGCCCTTACCCACGCGGATGACCTCAGAGGTGGTGCGGCCTTCCTCGTCAGTGACCTTGCTCATCACGCGCGCCGGGGCTTCATTGCGGTATTTCTGCAGCCAGCCGACCGCCACATCCTGCAGCATCGGATTGCTGCTGCGGTCAGAGGTTTCGGCACGCTTCACGCCGTTAAAACCGGCCATGATGAAATCAAGGGACTGGCGTTTGATAATGGCGTTACGGATACGGAGCTGGAAATCCTGATAACGCGCCCACAGGTCAAGCGTTTTGTAGCGGATATAAAAATCGAAGTTAATCTGGTCGCATTCGTACTTGTTTGACGCCAGCTTCGAGAAGTCCTTCGGCTGACGCTCGGTGCCACCGGCGGTGTCGGTGGTGCTGGCGATGGAGCCGGTGACACCAATACCAATTTTTTCCCCTTTCATTTCGCTGACCGGCACAATGTTGATGCGGGTCAGAAAGTCAGAGGACTCCTGCATGGTGTTCATCAGGGTCTGGGTGACCGAAGGTTCAACGGTGAATTTTTTCGACACATCACCGGCGTCGATGCCGTTCAGTTCGGCAACACGGGACAGGTAGGCATTAAATTTAAAGCGGGTTTCCTGGCGCATAGTTTTTCCTGAAATTAAGGGTTAATCGTGAAGGTTTTCCCGGACTGACTGACGCCGGTCAGCAGTTCGTCATCAGGGCGTCACCGCCACCACCGGTGGCCTTGCTGCGGCGCTGCTGGGTCAGACTTTCGGTGTTGTCGAGACTGTTTTTCAGGCGGGTGAATGCCAGGCTGGTTTCATCCGCCCTGTCAGTCACATCCTGCTTAAGTGCGGAAAAGGCGGTTTCCATCTCAGCAAGGCGTTGCTCAGTGGCGCTCAGTTTTTCCTGCACATGTTCAGCAACAGCGGTCACCGCTTCATGCACGTCATTCAGACGGGCATCATCGCTGGCCTGTTTGCGGCCAAAAATGGACTTCACCTTTTCGGTCAGGGCGGTGAACACGGTTTCAGGCAGGTCTTCAAATTCCAGCTCAACGGGCGTTGCCACTGAAATCAGGTTTTCAGGGCTTAATTTGAAGCGGTTCAGAGGGTTGTGTTTTGCCGTGCGGCAGAATTCCAGGTATTCCGTGCCGAGGCTCGCCGGGTCATCGGTGACGGCCAGACCCACCAGATAACATTTGCCGGTGTTGGCAAAGTTCGGCTGAATTTCCATTGAGGTGTAGACCTTCTGCGCGGCCTTGTTCATCGCGATAAGGTCATCGGTCGGGGTGATTTTCGCAAACAACGCCCATTTGCCCTTCAGCGCCGAATCATCGTCAATCTTTTCGGCCTTCAGTTCGGCCACATCGCCATAACGCTTAAAAATACCGTCAGGCAGGATGCCGCGCAGATGTTCCAGGTTAATGCGGCAACCATAGACTCGCGGGTCAAAGGTTTCGGCCATTTCCTGAATATCCTGCGCACTGATGACACGCCCGTCACAGGTGTCACCCTCAACGCCGATACGAAAGAATTTTGAGACTTTTTTTGCCATTGTCAGGAGTCCTGAATAGTGATTAGAGGAGTCACATGTCGGCATCAGTTTCCCGACGATGCGCATCCTCCGCCATCAGTCCCGGATGGCTTATCACTGACACAACAGCACCTTAGCGAATCGCGGGGCGCGACTCAGTAGCCTTGCCGTGTATTCATCACGGCGAGGTATTCATGACCATCACCACAGACACCACTCTTTTACACGACCCGCGTCGTCAGGCGGCGCTGCTGTACTGGCAGGGGTTTTCCGTGCCGCAGATTGCCGCCATGTTGCAGATGAAACGCCCGACGGTGCAGAGCTGGAAACAGCGCGACGGCTGGGACAGTGTTGCCCCCATCAGCCGTGTCGAAATGAGTCTGGAAGCGCGGCTGACCCAGCTCATCATCAAACCGCAGAAAACCGGCGGTGACTTCAAGGAAATTGACCTGCTGGGACGCCAGATTGAACGACTGGCACGGGTAAACCGTTACAGTCAGACCGGCAACGAGGCAGACCTTAATCCGAACGTCGCTAACCGCAACAAAGGCGCGCGTCGCAAACCGAAAAAGAATTTTTTCAGTGACGAGGCCATCGAAAAGCTGGAGCAGATTTTCTTTGAGCAGTCTTTCGACTATCAGTTGCACTGGTATCGCGCCGGGCTTGAGCACCGCATCCGCGATATCCTGAAATCCCGCCAGATTGGCGCGACGTTTTATTTTTCCCGCGAGGCGCTGCTGCGCGCCCTGAAAACCGGTCATAACCAGATTTTTCTGTCGGCCAGTAAAACGCAGGCGTATGTGTTCCGCGAATACATCATCGCCTTTGCCCGGCTGGTTGACGTTGACCTGACCGGTGACCCGATTGTCCTGGGCAATAACGGCGCAAAACTGATTTTTCTCGGCACCAACTCCAACACCGCACAGAGCCATAACGGCGACCTGTACGTCGATGAGATTTTCTGGATCCCGAATTTTCAGGTACTGCGTAAGGTGGCATCAGGTATGGCCTCACAGAGTCACCTGCGCTCGACCTATTTCTCCACCCCGTCCACGCTGGCGCACGACGCCTACCCGTTCTGGTCGGGTGAACTGTTCAACCGGGGACGCGCCAGCGCCGCCGAACGCGTGGAAATCGACGTCAGTCATAACGCCCTTGCCGGAGGTCTTCTCTGTGCGGACGGCCAGTGGCGGCAGATTGTCACCATTGAGGACGCCCTGAAAGGTGGCTGCACACTGTTCGACATTGAGCAGCTCAAACGCGAAAACAGCGCCGACGATTTTAAAAACCTGTTCATGTGTGAATTTGTTGACGACAAGGCGTCGGTATTCCCGTTCGAGGAGCTGCAACGCTGCATGGTCGACACACTGGAAGAATGGGAAGACTACGCACCGTTTGCCGCCAATCCGTTCGGCTCCCGTCCGGTATGGATTGGTTACGACCCGTCACACCGTGGCGACAGTGCCGGATGCGTGGTGCTGGCACCGCCGGTGGTGGCCGGTGGCAAATTCAGAATACTTGAGCGTCACCAGTGGAAAGGCATGGACTTTGCCACCCAGGCGGAATCCATCCGCAAACTCACCGAAAAATACAACGTTGAATACATCGGAATTGATGCCACCGGCCTCGGTGTCGGCGTGTTCCAGCTCGTGCGCTCGTTCTATCCCGCCGCGCGCGATATCCGCTACACGCCGGAAATGAAAACCGCAATGGTGCTCAAGGCAAAAGACGTTATCCGCCGTGGCTGTCTGGAATATGACGTCAGCGCCACCGACATCACCAGCTCGTTCATGGCTATCCGCAAGACCATGACCAGCAGCGGACGCAGCGCCACCTATGAGGCCAGCCGCAGCGAGGAAGCCAGCCACGCCGACCTCGCCTGGGCGACCATGCACGCCCTGTTAAATGAGCCACTCACCGCCGGTATCAGCACCCCGCTGACATCCACCATTCTGGAGTTTTACTGATGAGCAAGAAAAAAGGGAAAACACCGCAACCTGCGGCAAAAAAAATGACCGCCAGCGCCCCGAAAATGGAGGCATTCACCTTTGGTGAGCCGGTGCCGGTACTCGACCGCCGTGACATTCTGGATTACGTCGAGTGCATCAGTAACGGCAGATGGTATGAGCCACCGATCAGCTTTACCGGTCTGGCAAAAAGCCTGCGTGCTGCCGTACATCACAGCTCACCGATTTACGTCAAACGTAATATTCTGGCCTCGACATTTATCCCGCATCCGTGGCTTTCCCAGTAGGATTTCAGCCGCTTTGTGCTGGATTTTCTGGTGTTCGGTAATGCGTTTCTGGAAAAGCGTTACAGCACCACCGGTAAGGTCATCAGACTGGAAATCTCACCGGCAAAATATACCCGCCGTGGTGTGGAAGAGGATGTTTACTGGTGGGTGCCGTCCTTCAACGAGCCGACAGCCTTCGCGCCCGGTTCCGTGTTTCACCTGCTGGAGCCGGATATTAATCAGGAGCTGTACGGCCTGCCGGAATATCTCAGCGCCCTTAACTCTGCCTGGCTGAATGAATCAGCCACGCTGTTCCGCCGCAAGTATTACGAAAACGGCGCACATGCCGGATACATCATGTACGTCACCGATGCCGTGCAGGATCGCAACGATATCGAAATGCTCCGCGAAAACATGGTGAAGTCGAAAGGCCGCAATAACTTTAAAAATCTGTTTCTCTATGCCCCACAGGGGAAAGCCGACGGCATTAAAATTATCCCGCTCAGTGAAGTGGCAACGAAGGATGATTTTTTTAATATCAAAAAAGCCAGCGCCGCAGACCTGCTGGACGCGCACCGCATCCCCTTTCAGTTGATGGGCGGCAAGCCGGAGAACGTCGGGTCACTGGGCGATATTGAGAAAGTGGCAAAGGTCTTTGTCCGCAATGAGCTTATCCCGTTACAGGACAGGATTCGGGAAATAAACGGCTGGCTCGGTCAGGAGGTCATCCGCTTTAAAAACTACTCACTGGACACTGACAACGGCTGAACATCGCCGCCTGCGGGCGGCTTTTTTACATCCCGTCATCACGCCCTCACACGCTCACCACCGCACAAAATACCCCGCAGACACACCAACACCCCAACGGGCAGACTAAACGCTGCCACGACGCGCTCAGACGCTGAAAAAATAAAATCAGCACCACCGCCAGCGCGCAGTGCTTTCCCCGCCTCGCCCGCCCGCTTCGTGGGGCAATTTGAATGCAAATGCATTAGCATTCAAAAGCTATCCCCCAAGCAGCCTGTAAGAGTTTTTACCTCTACTTGTTTTGCATGCAAATTAATGCAATAGCATATACACCTACAGCATCTGACTACTTTGTAAAAAGAGGCCTATATTTTTCAAACAAGGAGGTTTCGGATGTATTAACATCAGTGACAGGCTGCATCTCAGCATGTTGCTTTTGTAAACGCTTAAATCTATCAATTGAATCTTTAATTAACCAAGACATTGACACCATTTCTAAAGGAGTGCGAAGCATCATTTGCCATGACACACCCCAAATCAATGAGCTACCAAATTCTTTAAATATCATCGAATAGTCTTCACCATCGACAAAAACAAGCTCAAACCCTTCATTCAAAGCTATTTGTTTAAAACAATCCAAATCAAGAACACAGAGAATAGTTAACTCCCCATTTATAAAGTCACACAAATCACGCGCATCATTTATAAGATTAACAAACGGAGTTAAAGGAACCCACAATTGATTATTTTTATATTCATTCAAAAATATAGGTGCAATTTTCCTCCCTCTAAGATCCAACTGTGATAATGCTATTTCCAGATCACAGCCACGATTAGATACCACATAAAATCCATCTTCTAGCCTTACCCATGAAATTCCTTTTTTCCTGCATACATTCAGATGCTCATTAAATTCTTTTTTATATGTAACTTCTGAAAAACACAGTTCTTTCCTTAACACTAATGGCATCCCTCTAAAATCTTCAGCTTTATCTTCTGCTAAAAATTCAGCTAGTCTATTAAGGTTATTTTTTTGACGTTCAACACGATCATTTTTATTTTGACTTGATTTCACCTCCACCAGTACTGGTGCACCTTCACCAAGTAAACAAACATCACCATGCCTCATACTCATTGTAATATCATTGAGTAACGTAGGAACACCAGCCTTGCAGGCCTTCTTCACCAATTCCCATTCTTCTTTTAAGCCATCCTTCCCTCCCATATAGCCCGCTGACTCCTTGGGACTGTAATCCACAACATTATAAAAAAAATGCTTAATATCAAACTTATCCAAATACAAAAAAGCAACACTATCACCAAACATTTTGAAGATATATATTTTAAATTTCACATCATCAATACCCTGCTCAACACTCTTAATATTTTCCTTAATAAGTTTAGATTGTTCTTTTTTTAAACCACCTTTTCTTTTTGTTGCCTTTAGTTCCCCTAAGAAAGACTTTAATTCTTTGATCATCCTTTCACTTCTAATTATATTCCTTATTATTTTGAACTGAAACGACAACAACAAATCTGTATTTTTTAGGTTTCCCTCTAATTTTACCAGGTCTTTTTTCAAATCAAACACTACCGAGTCATGCAATTTTCGACTCAATTCAGTCTTAAACTTCATAGTTCCCTCAATAAAAGCAACTTACAGTCAAGGTAATTACTCCTGTAGTGGAACAGACTATTACAGTCTCGTTCCACCACTAGTATAACAAGTGTCAATACGGCATCAACGATTAGTTATCTAATACTGAAACGACTTCGCCCGTTCGGATGTCGACACGCGCAGCAATAGTCTGTTTAACTACTCCTCCATAAGCATTAGTGCCACGAAATGTGGTTTTCACAATGGCGTGCGGGTCTTTATTCAAAACCAAATGATATACCGTTGACACATGTTTATAAGATGAATCATCGTTCATATTATCTTTAATTAGTTTTTCCAATGGACGATAAGAACCATCCCAACCACTAAAATTGCTCTGAAATGTATCAAGATTGATTTTATTGTTTAGTGAATTCGGGTCATTTTCATAATCATTAAAGCACCACCCAAGAACATCACCGAGTTTCAACTCATCATCTTTGGTAAATGTATACTCACTCATGCAGGCATAAAATGCATCTGATGCGGTGACTGGCACTTTCTTAAAGTTAATGTAACTATTCACAATATCGTGTCGAGTCTTCTTTGGCTCGTTCCGATATTCCTTGAGTGTTTTTTCAGTATATTCGAATGTTTTTTGAGCCTGGTGTTCTGCTACGGTTGCTGTTTCAGTTTTAGCAACTGGCTGGCTTTTTTCTGTTGGGTAGAGTATTGAACCAATTATGCTCAATGCAAAACCACCTCCGAGATAAACCGCACTTGCACGTTTACGGTTTGGCATCCGCACCAGTGATGGCTTGATTAACCCGATGAAAAAAGCAACGAAAAAAGCGAGTGATAGAAAAGCGATTACAATATCCATAGCTATCCTTTTTGCATCATCCACATAAAAAATCGACCTTATGTTAGCAACAGGAAGCTTACTTTTGAATATTTGTAAGTTGTTAGCTTTAGCTCTCCGAGCTAACTCCTTTCAACCGTCAAAAACCAGCACCAACGCAGTAAAAATATGACTGTCAACTAACGCCTCGCTTCGCTCGTTGTTCAACCCCGCCAGCCCTGAAAACAAGTTTCACGACTGGCGGCGTTCTCTATCGTCTGCGTGGTGGTGGCGTAACTCTTGATTGACCGATATGGTTAAACCGCCCGTAATTATCCCGGACTATTTCGGCACACCCGACTAGCTCATCTGGCGTCAGATTTTCGTTGACCATAATCCGCTGTAAACGCTGAACAATAGCCATCAGCTTGATATTTTTAGTTTTATGGTGCGGTATCTCGCCTGGTATTCTGTGCATTATCCAAGCCACCCGTTTTGCTGTGCACGCTCCATCTGTTCATCTGAATAGTTCCATGCTCCATCCATGGCAACCATTGCCCCGCCAGACATCCCCGTCTCTGGTTCATACATAACAGCAAGGCCGAGCTGATGCATAATTTCATGATTAATTCTGAATACCAGACCACGCTCACTAAGTTCTTTCCAGTTCACAATCTCATATGTGCCTGTATTAAGCAGCTCAATACTTAGCAATACATAATCTTCCAGCCAGTCTGACAGGTCAGTAACATCTGTTATCCGGGCTTCAACCTTTCGCCCCGTGTACACACCCTGCACCCATTCATGCAAAATCAACGTGTCCCCGCGCTCATAATTACGGTCATTTTTCCGAAACTCTGCGCGTTTCTTTCCTTCCAGCACAAGGTCGAAATATTTTGCGTGCAGCTTTACCTCGTGAATTTTTGCCATCATGTCCACTCCATTACTGTTGAGAATCCCGGCCACTCATCAGCGACCGGATACGTGAATTTTTTCCCGTCATAATTTACGGTCGCGCCACGCGCCAGCGCCTCAAGCTCCCATCGCTGCGGCCTGATACCGTTCTGAGCGAGGTCAACGCGAATACGGGTAATTTGCATTCGTTCCGACCGTGTCAGTCTGGCCGATGGTGCAATTTCATGCGGTTTTAACGGGCTTCCGTTTCTTTGCTGACGATTTGGCGTTCTCAGCCCGTGTTTTAATGCGCCCCTTAGCGCCTTCACGACCTCCTGGTCATTCCATTCGATAACACCGTCATCAACCAGATTAAGTACTGCTGCGGCGTGCTCAGAAGGTGTGGGAGCCGGTAACGAAGTATCACCACCGGTGAGCTTTCCACAGTTATTGACAGGACTCCGAGGCGCGGCGATGCCGCTTTTTAAAGTCAAAGGCTCAACGACCGGCACTTTCGGAACAATGCGCCAGTCCGTCGTTCTGGTGATATGAATATGACGCGCGCCGAGATGCGGCGCGTAAATGCCGACCACTCTCTCGACTTCTTCCTCGTACTCGTTAACGTCATCCGACGGGCTACGGGCGACCCTGACAGTCTGACAATCGCGCGGGACATTTGCCCCGCCCTGCGCGCTGATATACAACGCAAAATCACCACTGTCTGCAGCGGCGCGTGCAGCCTCGACGCGCTCGTCAAACTCATCAGCAATGCTGACGCCGCGAGGCAATTTGCGTAGTTCACGGTAAGCCCCCATTGTCGGCAGACCAACCGTTTTAAATTGCGGAATGCGCCACGTTGACGCCCATGCGGTAACAGCCGCCGCAGTATCTTTCAGCGGTCTGCCGGTATCGTTATCGAGCTGACCATCCAGTGCATAGCCGTCGATGTTTTTTGAGATGTATTTCGCGATATATCCCGCAGCACCGCCCCGGTTAAGGTGTTTTGCCTGAAAACGGTTTCGCGCGGCTCCTCTTTCGTCGCCATCCTCTTTGAGCGCATAGCGACGCATGATTTCAATAATCTGGTTACGCTGGCGTGGATTACAAAAAAGCATCATATGCCAGTGCGGCGTTCCGTCGTGGTGTGGCTCGACGACTCGCAAACCGTAGGCCTGTAAATCATTATCCTTGAATGCCGTGCGCATCAGGCTCCAGATACGGCAGAGATAACGCTGCGCATCCTTTGGATTAAATGCCTCATCGTTCCAGCCGTGATTTAGCTGGACGGTTTTACTTTCGCCTTTTCTGACCTGACGTGTCGGGTGATACTTTGACGGCGCGGTCAGCGTGATAAACATCCCCACATCACCCTCTGCGGCGGCGTAACGCTCAATACCGGCGATGGTGTTCATCAGCTCCATCCGGCGAATTTCTGGATTAGAAATACTGCCCATCACCTTACTGATAAGGTCGATGCGCTCGCCGGTTTCCTTGTTTTCAAGGTCACACGATTTAAGAAATTCCAGATTTGCCTGGCGGCGCGCACGCACATCACGAATGGCATGTTTACTGGCATAAGGAGAACGGTCTTTATTGACCTCCCCGACAGCAATCAGTAACGCCTCATGCCAGCGCATACGCTGGCCTTTAAGCTGATGAGTCCACCACTCATCGTTAAACAGGCGGGCAATGGCAGAATATGCCTGCCTCGTGGTCATCTGCCCTTTACGGTATTTTTTCCAGTAAAGCGGGGAAATATTGAAAGCACGTGCAGCGCCAGCAACATGACCATACAGATGTGCCTGCGCCTCATCCGTAAACAGCGATTCTTTTTCGCCATGCGCATCCACCCAGGCATCGCAGAGTTCCTCATACATCATGAAAAGCTGCGATGAGATATGGGCAGCAAACTTTTTCAGCTCCTTGTCATTCATTCCCGGCAGGCGCGCATAGTGGTCACGCTCTGCCAGAAACAGCAACGACGCGTCGGTGTTCATTTCATGGCGCTGATTCACACGCTCAATGCGCGGCCATAAACGACGCTGAAAAGTGGATGTGAGGAAATAAAACCCGTGCACCGGGCTTTTATTGCGCCGGATGTAGTCATAGCGTGAAGTAAACAGCGAGCGCAAAAAGTAAGGCAGGCGGTTAATCGTGGATAAAACACCTTGCACCTGACGCATCTCGTCACGTGTAAGGGGTCTTTCGCGCCCGACAGCCTCGCGTGGCGCGTTCCATGCATAAGCACCGGTAAACGCCTTACCGGTGCCTGCGGCAAATGCTGACGGAGGGACAAAACGCCCGGAGGCTTTAACGGCCATGTGAGCCAAAAGCCTCTGAACAACGCTTGCTGAGTTGCTCAACCTGCGCGTTTAAATCAGCAAAAGATTTTGCGCTTCCGGTCAGAATATCGTGATGCATCATGCCGGAAACGAGCTGGCTTAATTTCGGGTAATAACCAACCACCGCCAGCCATTCCTGGCCGGCGTTTTTACCGCTTTCCGCTCTCTTTTTCTCGTGGAGAATAAACTGAAAGCTGTCACTGGTAACGACATAACGTTCGCCAATTTCGATACGAATACTCATGCCATTCTCCGGTAATGCTTGTTTTTTGCTTCAAAGACTGACTGGCAGGAAACACAACGCGTGGCTGACGGATAAGCCGCACGACGGGCAGCAGGTATTGGCGCATCACACTCTTCGCAAACCAGCGCAGAAGCACAGCAATGTTTTACCCTTGCCGCGTTAATCTGGCGCTCCAGTAATTCAGCCTGTTGTTCCTGAATGAAATCTACGTTGTCCGGCATTACCAGTTCCTTTTGTCGTTCAGTTTCTTAAATTCATCAGCGCAATAGCTGGCGAGTTCTGTCGTTAATTTTGTCAGTTCATCCACTGAGGAAATTTGCTTGTGAAATACAGCGCGTTTCACAAGTAAATTGATCACATCAGACAGGAGGTTTAATTCGCTCTGATAAATCGCGATAACAGATTCAGTTATGTCGCGCTTTTCTTTATCAAGACCAAGTTGAATAAGAGACAAATCGCCATTTTCCATAACGGCGATTTTTAAGGCGTTATTCAGTAATACAATTGAACGAGAACAGGACATCAAAGCACCTCCCCACGAGACAATCCGATATTGTGAAATTTTTCCGACTCCTGACTGAGCAGCTCGACTATCTCCACGCGGGATAACTCCGCCTTTGTGATGTGGCGAATCATGGCGTCAAGATGAGAAGAAAAGCGCGTCGCAGCGTCGGCCTGTGCTTCGGTTCTGGCCTGTTGCAGCAGTAATGCGTATATACCGCACTGATTTTCAGAAACTGTATGCATGACTTTCTCCAGGCAAAAAGAAGCCCCGCACAATTAAGTGCGTTAAAAACTCTGGTTAATTACTTAATGCAGATATTGCTCTGGTTTTACCGACGTCAGAATTGTCGGTGCATACTCAAACAGACTGAATAATTCACGTAATGCACGGAATAAAGCATCACGCCAGTAACATGATTCTTCATTAATTCGCCAGTATGGCTGGTTAAATTCTTTTTCTGTCAGTCGTGCGTGCATAAATAAAGTGCGACGCTGACTGACTGTTAAAAAACTAATATATGCATACTCACTTGCGCCAACCTGACGGCGTTTTGAGAATGCCCCACGCAATTCATCAATTGCACATACCAGTCGTTCACGTTCGACGTCGTTCATTTCTTCAAAACGCATCGTTGCGTGACGCTGTTTTAACTGCGCATGGAAGCAAACCGTTAGCCGTTCACGTTCCATCATCTGATTATAATAATCGCATGTCTCCTGCCAGCGAGGGACGGCCAGATGCTTACCAATTATCCGGCGCATAGTTGCTGGCTGTTTTTCAACGAGATTGAGCGTCATCACTGTCATTTCCATACCCTCCGGCTTTTCAGAAAGGTCAGAGCCTTTTTTAACGGACTCTGTTTTTTGGTGCGGATAATGATTCCCTTACGCCCCTTACCGTGGGTGATGTTGAAGTCAATCGCCCTGGGGCTTTCGTTACGCAGTAACTGAGCAATACAACGAGGCTCATTCATACGGTTCTCCTTAACGTGGTTCACCGAGACCTAACCACATCAACCAGCCGTCACGAATCTCTTTAGGGCGGCTTTCATAAGCCAGTTTTAGTCCGTTATTCCATGCCGGAAGGTATACCCAATATTCACCTGCACGACCTGAAGCTGATTGTGGATCGGTCATATCAATTACAGGCAGCTTTCCTTTATCGATCATCCGACGAACCGCTCCTGTCGATTTTCCTATTAGTTTTGCGAACTCCTGATAAGGAATCGCATCAGTCATGAGTGTTACTTGCTTGCTCATGTCGTCCTCCAGCCCTCATGAATTGCGTTTAATGCCTTATAATGCCTTTTAGTGCCCACATCCAAGCACTAAACAATCTACATCTAAACTAAATACTATTGAGATCTAAACACCATGTCAAACACGATAAGCGAGAAGATAGTCTTAATGCGAAAATCAGAGTATTTGAGCAGACAACAACTTGCTGATTTAACAGGGGTTCCGTATGGCACGCTGAGTTACTATGAAAGTGGTCGTTCAACACCTCCAACAGATGTCATGATGAACATCCTGCAGACCCCACAATTCACCAAATACACTTTATGGTTCATGACCAATCAGATCGCTCCTGAGTCCGGGCAAATTGCGCCCGCTCTCGCACACTTTGGGCAAAACGAAACAACGTCGCCCCACTCCGGTCAAAAGACTGGTTAACAATTCATCGTGAATATATTCATCACAAGTGCCTACTATTGGTGGCTAAATTTCAGCCACCACGAAAAAAGCGATTAGTAGTCGCCAAAAAACACACCTCTCGGAGGGTTTTCTGATGGCAATCAAAAAACTCGATGATGGTCGATATGAAGTGGACATCCGCCCTACTGGACGTAATGGAAAACGCATCCGTAGGAAGTTTGATAAGAAAAGCGAAGCTGTCGCTTTCGAGAAATACACGTTGTACAACCACCACAATAAAGAATGGCTATCAAAACCAACAGACAAGCGACGTCTGTCGGAGCTGACACAGATCTGGTGGGATTTAAAGGGTAAACACGAAGAGCATGGGAAATCTAATCTTGGAAAAATTGAAATCTTCACAAAAATAACGAATGACCCATGCGCATTTCAAATTACGAAATCGCTTATCAGCCAGTACTGCGCCACCCGAAGAAGTCAGGGTATTAAACCTTCGAGTATCAATCGTGATTTAACATGTATTAGCGGCATGTTTACAGCCCTGATTGAAGCGGAGTTATTCTTTGGTGAGCACCCTATCAGAGGGACAAAAAGGCTTAAGGAGGAAAAACCAGACACAGGCTATCTCACGCAGGAAGAAATTGCCTTACTGCTTGCTGCTCTTGACGGCGACAATAAAAAGATTGCGATTCTTTGCCTGAGTACTGGAGCACGTTGGGGAGAAGCAGCTCGTTTGAAAGCAGAAAATATCATCCATAACCGCGTCACGTTTGTTAAAACGAAAACAAACAAACCACGCACCGTCCCGATCTCAGAGGCTGTTGCCAAAATGATCGCGGATAACAAACGAGGTTTTTTATTCCCTGATGCTGATTACCCTCGCTTCAGACGAACAATGAAAGCAATAAAACCGGATTTGCCAACGGGGCAAGCCACACATGCACTAAGGCACAGCTTTGCCACTCATTTCATGATTAATGGAGGAAGTATTATCACGCTACAACGGATACTAGGTCACACGCGGATTGAGCAAACTATGGTTTACGCTCATTTTGCGCCAGAGTACCTTCAGGACGCCATTTCTCTTAATCCGCTAAGAGGTGGTACTGAGGCCGAGAGTGTCCACACAGTGTCCACAGTAGAGTAACGTTTAAGGGCTTTCAGTGGTAATTTATGCCGCTCAAACCCGCATTGTACCGTTGAAAGCCCCTACTGGTGACACCCTAAATCTCCCTTACACGGGCTTATTTTTTTGTACCACGACTTTCATCCTGTTCTGACACCGCCTTTTCTTTTCTGCTCTACACTATCTACAGACCAATCATAAAGGCATACGATCATGGCAGATTTTCCCGCCAGCTTACTGATTCTTAACGGCAAAAGTGCTGACAATGAAACATTACGCGAAGCAATTATGCTGCTGCGTGTGGAAGGAATGACTATCCATGTGCGGGTTACCTGGGAGAAAGGTGATGCTGCGCGTTTTGTTGAGGAAGCCCGCCAGCTTGGCGTTGCAACGGTGATTGCCGGCGGTGGCGATGGCACTATTAATGAAGTCTCCACGGCGTTGATTCAGTGTGAGGGCAATGAAATTCCTGCGTTGGGGATATTGCCGCTAGGTACAGCGAACGATTTTGCCACCAGTGTGGGTATTCCTGAGGCGCTGGATAAGGCACTTAAACTGGCAATTGCTGGTAACGCTATTGCGATTGATATGGCGCAGGTCAACAAACAAACCTGTTTTATCAACATGGCGACGGGCGGATTTGGGACGCGCATCACCACAGAAACACCCGAGAAATTAAAAGCCGCGCTGGGTGGCGTCTCTTATATCATTCACGGCTTAATGCGCATGGATACCCTGCAACCGGATCGCTGTGAAATCCGTGGTGAAAATTTTCACTGGCAAGGCGATGCGCTGGTTATTGGTATTGGCAACGGGCGTCAAGCCGGTGGCGGTCAACAACTGTGCCCAAATGCGCTGATCAATGATGGTTTGTTACAACTGCGTATTTTCACCGGCGATGAAATTCTTCCAGCTCTCTTCTCAACCTTAAAACCTGACGAAGAAAACCCGAATATTATTGATGGCGCTTCGGCATGGTTCGATATACAAGCGCCGCATGAAATCACCTTTAATCTTGATGGCGAACCGTTAAGCGGACAACGTTTTCATATCGAAATACTTCCGGCAGCATTGCGTTGCCGGCTACCACCAGATTGCCCGCTGTTAAGGTAAGTACAAAGCAAGCGCAGAAGCAGGATCCGCAGACCGGCATCATCCCAGGATTCTTCTGCGCTCGCAATTTTTTCATGCGGCCACCGTTTCCAGTAACTGCTCAAGTGATGCATACCTGGCTACCGCAGAGTTAAAGCACGGCTGTTGAAAATCCTCGGCTACAACAACCGTTTTAATTCCCGCTGCCTGTGCAGCTTTAAAACCACTCAGGCTATCTTCTATAACCAGACAATCTGCGGCAGGCAGGCGTAATTTTCGTAGTGCGGAGAGGTAAACTGCCGGATGTGGTTTGCCGTGGCTTTCGTCGTCGGCACTGCAAATCACCGAAAAACAGTGTTCGATTTTGAGTTTTGTCAGCACCGCATCTATCACCTGATAAGATGAAGAGGTCGCCAGTGCCAGTTGGTATCCTGACTGGCATAAAAAGGTGAGCACATCCTTTACCCCCGGCATGGCTTCCCCTTTTTCAGCAATTAATGCAGTAATCAGGCGACGGATCTCCGCCTCCAGTTGCGTGGGCGTAACAGACAGATGACAGTATTCGCACCAGGTTCGGGCTATCTCATCAAGCCTTTTCCCTTTCGTCAGCCTGATACACTCTTCATCGCTAACGCTGGCACCCCATCGTGCCAGCGCCCCTTGTTGCGCCTGACGCCATAATCCTTCCGAATCAATAATGACGCCGTCCATATCAAAAATGACTGCTTTGCAATTAAACATCGTTCCTCACAATAAAGCCTGGCCTTACACCAGGCTGCCTCCATCAGGAAATAACGGCGGGTTCACCTTCACAGACTTGCTGGTTTGAGAATCCCGGTTGTTCGACGCGAATAAACGGACAAATGATAAACGCGATGATGTACAGGGTTGTATAAGCGATAACCACACCAATTGTACTGAAATAAGGTAACAGCACCACCGCTATCGCAGGGGCCAAAAAGTTAGACAGACCGGCAGAAAGGTTATAAACCGAAATCGCCGCGCCTTTGTGTTTTGGCTCCAGCGCCGGGAAAACCGCCGCCATCGGCACGAACGCTGCAACAAAGATCCCCAGCGCAACGGCGGGCACCATTGCCATCCAGTAGTTATGCCCGAAGTATTGCGGCATGTAGTAGAAAGCCAGACTGGAAAGCGCCATTCCCACACAGCCGAACCAGCGAACAACTTTCATCCAGCCAATTTTCTCTGCCAGTACGCCCCAGAAAATGTTGGTGAAAATCGTCGTGAAGAAGAAGACCGCCCACACCTGTAGCCACTCGGACGTGGTAAAGCCCAGCTCATCGACAAACATCATCGGCATAATCACCGCAAAGCCAAACAGTGACAATGTATTGATAATTCGCACAATACTGGAGAGCAAAATATTGCGGTTGGTATAGAGCAAGGTGACAGCACGGCCAAGCTCGCTGAACTTCTCTTTAGTCGTCAGAGCTTGCATATGATGCGGAGTCTGGATTTTACGCATTGAAACCAGCGCAAGAATACCGCCAGTTACGCAAAACGCCAGCGCCAACCATAGAGTACCCATTTCGCCGATAACCGGGATGGTAAAGCTGGGAATGTAACTACCGAAAACACCAATACCAATGGAATAAACGGCCCAGAACCAGCCCAGCGCGGCACTGGTACTGTCGCTGCGCACGTTATGCACAACGGCAACGATAAAGGCGTAAAGGAAGAGAGGATATGCCAGACCACGAATGCCGTAGAACAGCAGAATTAATGCATAGTTCGCCTGCCCCAGACCGAAGACCAGAAACAGCACATGGAAAATACACCACAGCACAAAACCGATGAACATGGTTTTTTGCGGCGTGATAATTTCCGCCACCACGCCGGATACCCATGCAGAGAGCGCCGCCGCCAGGCCATACAGCGTAAAAGCAAATGAGGCTTGTGCAGGCGTAAAGCCCAGCGCCTTAATATAGTGCGAGAGGAATGCCAGTTCAAAACCATCGCCGGTCATAAAGATAGCAATGGCAATATATCCCCAGACCAGATTTAAAGGTAATCCCAGCCATTGTTTATTCGTTAACGACATAGTGACCTCGTTTGTAGGGTACAAAACGCCGCTCCGGCGTCACCACCGGAGAGCATTAATGACAGTTGTTATTGGTTGCGATAGTTAAGATCGTTGCTGTATAGCGAGTTAAATTGTTGATAACGTTGCATCAAAGCCTGATGACGTTCAGCATCGCCGTGCCAGGTTTGGTAGACTTCCGGTTTTTCGCAGACCGCCGCCAGCGGTTTACCGGCGGCGAGACAAGCCAGACGCGCCGCGCCAAGCGCGCCACCGGTTTCCCCACCTTTATGCGTTACCACCGGCATGTTGAGAATATCCGCCAGCAGTTGCGCCCAGAACGGACTTCTCGCCCCGCCTCCCACCAGCGAACATTGTTCAATAGCCGTTCCACTCTCTTGCAAAACACGCAGCCCGTCAGCGATACCAAAACTCACGCCTTCCAGTACGGCATAGCCCATCAGTGCCCGCTGGCTGGAATGGGTCAGCCCCCAGAACATCCCTCTGGCATCAGGATCGTTATGTGGTGTCCGTTCTCCGGAAAGGTATGGCAGGAACATCGGGGCACTGGCTTTTTCTGCTGGTGAAAGCTGGGCTATCTCTTCGAGTAATTCTGTTTCAGTAACGCCCACCAGACGGCAAAACCATTGCAAACAACTGGCGGCGCTAAGCATAACGCTCATCTGATGCCATAAATTCGGCAGCACATGGCAAAATGCGTGAACGGCTGATTGCGGTGCCGGACGATAAGCATCAGTCACCACAAACAGAACGCCCGATGTCCCCAGAGAAATAAACGCATCGCCGGGAGATACTGCGCCCACACCGATGGCGCTGACCGCGTTATCCCCTCCGCCGCCTGCCACCACCACCGAAGGCGTCAGCCCCCAGCGTTCGGCTACGCGCGGATCGAGCGTGGCAGAGACATCACAACCTTCCACCAGTTCCGGCATATTTGCCCGCGTCAGGCCGCACTTTTGCAACAGCGTGTCTGACCAGTCACGTTTTGCCACGTCGAGCCACAACGTGCCCGCCGAATCCGACATATCGGAGATTTTTTTGCCGGTCATTTTGAAACGCAAGTAGTCTTTCGGCAGTAACACCGTCGCAATACGCGCAAAGTGCTGCGGTTCATGGCGCCGTACCCACAACAGTTTCGGCGCAGTAAATCCGGGCATCGCCAGATTGCCAGCCACCTGATGCAGCTCCGGTGCTATCTCTTCCAGCTCCGCACACTCAAGTGCACTGCGGGTATCGTTCCATAAAATCGCCGGACGAATCGCCTCCCCGGTAGCATCCAGCAGCACTGCGCCGTGCATCTGGCCAGAAAGGCCAATCGCTTTAATCGCCTGCCAGTGATGACCGCATTTTTCCCGTAGCGTTGACATCAGATATTCCGTCGCCTCCCACCAGGCCTGCGGCGATTGTTCTGACCAGTGTGGATGGGGCCGCTGAATAGTCAGTGGCGCGCTATGTGTGGCGACTATTTCATTATTTTCATCAATGACCAGCGCCTTAACTTCCGATGTTCCCAGATCGATGCCCAGATACATAACCGCCTCCAGGTTAATTAATCAGCGTGTAGACGTCAGCAATTTTTTCGCGCAGCAGCGCGGCAAAATCGGCACGGTCGGTTAAATCGCCGAACAGCGCCTTGTCACTGGCATAAACGGCTATCGGGTCGGCGGATTCGAACATCGCATGTACCGCAGGCGCATCAAGAATCCCGTCCTGGTATTCATACGGAAGTTTGCCGAGATGCCACTGCTGCATAAACACATAGAACAGTGCCGGTAACATGGCGGTAGCGTTCGGACGGACACCGCGCTGGTAACATTCGCGCAGAGTAGGCGCAATCATCGCCGGAATTTTTGAGAAGCCATCGGCGGCAACGCGCTGGTTGGTGTCCTGAATATGTGGATTGGTAAAACGTCTGAGCACCACATCACGATAAGTCGCAAGATCAATGCCGTTGTCACCCAGGCAAGGTATGACATCCTCCGTTACGTAGCGATCGGCAATCTGATAAATAAAATCAGTCAGCGTACTTTCGTGGATATATTTCTGACCAACCAGAGTACCTGCCCAGGCGATACAGCTATGAGAAGAGTTAAGAATACGAATTTTCGCTTCTTCATAAGGAATAACCGACTCCACCAGCTCCACGCCGACATTCTCCAGCGCCGGACGTACATCGCGGAAATTATCTTCCACTACCCACTGGATAAAGGTTTCGCCCATGACCGGGGCTTTATCACTCATCCCGGTTTGCGCTTTGATACGTGCCGGAAGTTCTGCCGACGGGCGTGGCGTAATACGATCCACCATGGTATTCGGGCAGGTCGCATTGGCGCTTAACCAGTCGATAACGGTCTGTTTACCCGTAAGTTGTAAGAACTCCACCAGGCCATCATGGAAACGCTCGCCGTTATGCCGCACGTTATCGCAGTTCAGCAGGGTCAGCGATCCGGCGTTATTTGCCATACGAGCTTCAAGAATGCGGGTAACAACACCATAAATGGTTTTGCATTCCCCCTTGAGGTCGGCAGCTAAATCAGAGTTTGTAACTTCCAGCTTATGGCTGGTATTGAGGTAGTAGCCCCCCTCAGTCACCGTAAAGGCAATCACTTTGGTTTTCGGGTCAGCGCCTTCGGTAATCAGCGGTTGTAAGTCGGCCTGCCAGGGCAACAATTTCTGAATTGAGGTGATCTCTTCATATTCGTTCTCCCCTTCCGGGCTAACCGTTTCCAGAACATAGCGGCCTTTTTGCGCCATCAACGCCTGCACAACGTGTTCGGCATCGTTACGAATATTGCCCGCCGCGATACTCCAGCGAGTATCCCCCGCCACCAACAGGCGATGCAGATACCACGCCTGGTGTGCGCGGTGGAAAGAACCTAAACCGATATGCAGCCATGTGTATTTTTCGTTCATTGTCTGTTCTCCATTGACGTTATGGCTGCACTGTAAATGAACATTTAGCTTAAATAAGAGCGTTAGATCACAAAAGAGCAAATGATCTTTAAAATTACAAATGACCAGATGCAGGTAAAAACTTGCCTCACGGCAGAGCTGTCGCCAGAATGACGCTATCTGTTGTGGGATTTTCTCTATCCCACACGCAATCTTGAGGCAGGGAAACGTGAACAAAGAAGATGACATCAGGCTCGATCAAAAAGTACGAGCAGCATGGATGTATTACATCGCCGGACTTAACCAAAGCGAAATCGCCAGTCAGTTAGGAACTTCTCGTCCGGTAGTCCAGCGGCTCATTGCCGCCGCTAAAGACGAAGGGATTGTGTCGATTGGATTGCATCATCCTGTGGCGAATTGTCTCGATTACGCGCAACTTTTAAAGGAAAAGTACCATTTAACCGACTGTAATATTGTGCCGGTATACAGTGTTGAAAGTACCCTCGATAGCGTGACATTTGGCTGTTATCAACTGATGGCGCGTTATTTACAAGGTGATAAACCGACTATTGTCGGTATCGGTTCTGGCTTAACCCTAAAGAAAACCATCAGACGGATTGATTTTGATAGCCAAAACACCCGTTGTGTTGCCCTGATCAGCGCCATGAACGAACACGGACAATGTAACTATTACGACGATGTACCACTACTGCTGGCGAGAAAGATTCAGGGCAAATATTATCAATGGCCTGCCCCGCGCTATGCCCAGTCGCGGGAAGAGCATCAAATGTGGTCAACCAACCGACTGTTTCGCAATGTCTCTGCGGTCGCCTGTAATTCCGATGTCATTTTTGTCGGTATTGGCGCATTAGGTCGGCAAAGCCCGATCTTCAAAGATGGCTTTATCAATGAACAGCAACTGGAAGAGTTAACGATGCTCGGCGGCGTTGGGGAAATTCTCGGGCGCTTTATCGACGCCGACGGCAACGTGGTGGAAA
Organism: Escherichia sp. TW14182; assembly: GCF_000208525.1. Taxonomy (NCBI): domain Bacteria; kingdom Pseudomonadati; phylum Pseudomonadota; class Gammaproteobacteria; order Enterobacterales; family Enterobacteriaceae; genus Escherichia; species Escherichia sp. TW14182. The sequence continues at coordinate 14,736 of NZ_AEJZ01000094.1, read as the reverse complement.
ACCATATTAACCGGATGATCACCAGCTACGATATCCGCGAAAGTCAGTGCCCGCGCATCGCTGCCGCCTGCGGTGAAGATAAACGCCCGGCAATTCTCGCGGCGTTAAAAGGCGGATGGATCAACGGCCTGGTGACCGATGAACACACCGCACGTTGGTTATTGACTCGCTAGCCCCCGCCTGGAACTATTTCATCTTCTGCTTGCGAAATAAATCCCGATAGCACAGGTTATCGGGATTTTTATAAACTGAATGATCACCTTATTCGCTTTGCTCTACACCGTAATTAATTTCACCCGTGTATTCTGCAATGCCAGTTTATCCACCTCTGACACGGCATCATCAGTAATAATAATGTCAATTTTTTCGATTGGCAGTACCTGATTAAATCCACGGCGGTTAAATTTCGTTGAGTCCAGTACCGCAACCACTTTATTTGCTGCGGTGACCATAGCACCGCTAATCGAATAACCTTCATTAAAGGTGGTAATGCCATTTACCGCATCGATACCGTCAGCGCCGACAAACATTAAATCGGCATTGATATCCTGCAATGAACGCTCGGCAATAGAACCATGCATCGAGCGCGTTTTATGGCGTACCGTGCCACCACAAACCACCAGCGTAATATCTTTATTTTCAGAAAGGGCAAATGCCGCCGGGAGACTGTTGGTAATCACCGTGATATTTTTGGCAGTCATTAATCCTTCGGCGATAAGCATTGTCGTACTTCCGCTGTCGAGAATAACGGTCATCCCTTCGTGGATCATTTTTACTGCTGCCTGTGCAATTCTGTTTTTCGGCGCACTGGCGAGCTGAAAGCGATCTTTAAATCCTACTTCCTGTGTCTCGGTTTCGCTATTGCCGGACATTATTTTCGCCGCACCACCATGAAAGCGCGTGACCACGCCTTTTTGTTCGAGAAAGCGCAAATCGGCACGGATTGTCGCTTCCGAGGCAGCAAATATTCCCGCCAGATCCTGAACAAGCACGGTCCCCTGTTCATTCACTAATTGGATGATCTTATTCCTTCGCTCGAATGAATTCATCGTCATTTACCCATATTCAATTGCGCATAGTGTAAACGAAGGGGGGGCATTGGTGAATGATCTGTTTTTCACAACGGTGAGCCAGCATCACGCTGGCCCACGGTTTCAGGGAATGAGTAACACCTTACCCGGCATGGTATTGCGAGCGATGTCACGCACCGCCTGAGCGAAGCTTTCAAAACCGCCACGGTGAGCGATTAATGGCTCCAGGCTTAACTTACGTTCTGCCAGCAACCGGCTCGCTGTTTCCCACTCCTGCCCAGGCCACGGGCTGGAGTAGTTCATCCAACTGCCGATAACCGTCAGCTCTTTACGCAATATTTTGCCAAACGTCGCCGACGTTAAATGCAGATCCTGATGCAACGTGCCCACCAGCGCCAGTTGTGCATGAGGCCCGGCAATCTCTACCGCCAGTTCGACAGTTTGCGGTACGCCAGCCGTCTCAAGGATAAGCTGATTAAAACGCAGTTCGCGTAAAACAGCCTGCATATGTGGCGCACTCATTTCACTGCTGTTAAATGTTTGCGTGGCACCAAAGGATTTTGCCAGTGCCAGTTTTTCTGGGCTAATGTCGATAGCCGTCACACTCTTCGCCCCCAGCGCACTGGCGCACTGGATCGCCAGCAGGCCGATAGTTCCGGCACCAATAATAATGACGTTTTTATTTTCACAGCCTTGCGCCAAATGGAAAGCGTGCAGGCCGACGGTAATTGGTTCAATAAAAGCGCCATCCTGAATCGGCATTTCCTCCGGTAGTGCGAAGACATTTTTTCGATTCACCACAATATATTCTGTCAATCCCCCGTTGCGCCGTGATCCAATAAAATCATATTTCGCACACTGGGAATAAAAGCCTTTCAGACATTCCGGACATTGAAAACAGGGTAATAACGGCACACAGGCGACCGCATCGCCAGGTTGTAAATCATCAACACCGGATCCCACCGCATCAATATAGCCGCTAAATTCATGCCCTAATGTTATGGGGTAATAATGTGCACCATTTTTAAATATCCGGGGCAAATCGGAACCACATAATCCCGAACTGGCAATTTTAATTCGCACATCATCCTGATGATGAATTTCGGGTAACTCGTGCTCTTCCACGCGGACAATACCATCAGTATCATTAACAACTGATTTCATAAAAACTCCTGAGTGATAAAGGGGGATATTCTCCCCCTTGGGTATAATTTATTGTGCGACAGCAGCTTTATCTTTGTTAATAACACCGCGCGCCCGACGCCAGGTCATAAAAATACCGGTGAGATAAATAGCACCGATAATAATGAAACCGGGGATATTCTGCGGGGAGAAAACCTGAATCAGTAACCAGGTGATGGGTGAACCGCCCTGATCCATCGAGGCCACCATGCCTCCGGCTTTTAACGCGCCCGCATTGGCAGCCAGTTGGGTATGCAGGCCAATAGTTTGCGTCGCAATCCACAGGGTGATGCTCATAATGATGATGCCAGAGATCAGGGTGCGGAACAGGTTTCCACGATGCACCGCGACCGCCATCGCTACAAAGAAGCCGATGGTGGCAAGGTCGCCAAACGGCAGCACCTGATTACCCGGCACACAAACGGCAATCAATATAGTGAGCGGGATAAAAATCAGGCTTGCCGACACCACAGCCGTATGCCCCAGCAACAACGCCGGATCAAGTCCAATCAAAAATTCCTGACCGCCGAACTTCGCCTGTAAACGGCTACGCGCCTGCTTCGCGATGGGTGTTAAACCATCCATGATGGGCTTGATCACCCGTGGCATCAGCAGCATCACCGCTGCCGTTTTTACTGCCAGTTGCAATACACCTTTGACATCGTAACCGGCAAGAATGCCGATAATCAGTCCCATCACAAAACCCACGGTGACCGGTTCGCCAAAAGGGCCAAATTTGCGCTGAATATCGTCGGCGCTAAATTTAATCCGGTTAATACCAGGGATTTTTTCGATAATGGCATCGACCAGCACCGCAATCGGCCCCATATACGCCGATGTGCCGTGCGGAATGGCAATGCCTTCCAGCTCAAAGAAATCACGGGTATCGCGTGCAAACCAGTCGCCCAGCTTATAAACAAACGCTGCGTGAATCACCACACCCGCGATGCCAATCATCCATGAACCCGTCGCCAGATGCAGCAACGCGCCGGTGAAGGTCATATGCCAGATATTCCAGATATCGACATTCACTACCCGCGTCATACGCGTGAGCAGCATTGCCACGTTAACCAGAATCGCAATCGGAATAGCCACCAGCGCAATTTGCGACGCCCAGGTCATTGGAGATGATCCCGGCCAGCCGACATCGACCACATGCAGATTTAAGTCGAAATTTTCCGCCATCGCTTTCGCCGCCGGGCCAATGGAATCCAGCATTAAGCCAATCACCAGACCGATGCCAACAAAGCCAATCCCGATATGCAGACCCGCTTTAAAGCAATCGCCTGCTTTCATGCCTAATATTTTTGAAAAAATAATAATGACAATCGGCAACATGACCGTAGGGCCAAGGTCGAGAATATAACGCATGACTTCTGAAAACATAGGTCACCCCTGTAAGATAGTCAGAATTTTATTTTGTAATGCTTCGATCCCTACACCAGAAACAAAAGGCATACCGTGAACTAACGGAATATCACCAAAACTGCGGTCAACTTTGGCTGTCGTACAAATAAGATGGACACCATCCATATAAGTTTCTATTTCATTAACCCGACACTGGATTAATTCAACAGGGATATTATGGCTCTGACATAACTCTTTAATCTCTTCCGCCGCCATCGTAGAAGTCGCAACCGCGCCTCCGCAAGCGACAATAATCTTGCGTTTCATAAATAGTCCTTTTTATTAGTACAGAGGGATTTTATTCATTTGAATCTAAAACAGATGTTTTGAAATATTCCATTAATTGCACTTCAGGAATGCTGATAAGCGTTTCGACCACATCGGGTTGTTGCAGCTTGCCAAATAAACGGCGTAAAAGTTTCAGTTGCTGCTGTGGATTTTCTACAATCAGGGCGATGATTAATGAAACCGCCACTTCATTATCATCATCTGCTTGCTGAAAATTGATTTTATCCGCGAGTCTTAACAGATAAATGGCTGACGTTTTTGCATGAATCGCCTCGCAGTGCGGTATTGCAATGGCGTGCTGTTCCAGCATGATCCCGGTGGGGAACTCCGCTTCTCTGCCAATTAATGCCTGCGGCCAGGAGTCATGAACAACGCCTCGCGCGACCATTTCGTTGCCAATATGGGTTAGTGCTTCGCGGCGATTGGCAAAAGAAATTCCGCTACGAACAAATAACTTTGTCATATTACATCCTTATTATTTTGCACAACCGTAACGATAGGCGCGCAGAACATCAAAAATTTTATCCATAATAAGCTGATGTGGTATCGCCTTGAGTTCCTCGCTCTGGATGCGTTCAAATTGCTTTGGTAAATACTGACTAATTATACCCAGTGGAATTTCGACACCGTCAAGGTTCGCCATCATCATCTCGACGCTATTTTTAATTCGGCTATGCGGCCAGTAATAACGGATACGATCAGAAAGGCTATAACGAATATCCAGTAAAGAATCGTTAAATCCAGTACGGTAATATTTTTTCCAGTATTGCGGTTCGTCGAGCATGACTTCTTCAATCACGTCAAGACAACTGCTGCGATTTTCCGGCGCGATAAGTTCCCGCTCAATTTGCGCCAGAGCAAATATCGCCTCGCGTAAAGCAAAGGTTAATGCTGGCCCTACTTTCAAAATGGCAAAGTGATCGCGTACTAATTCCCGATACGCCGCCCGGGTCTGGTAATCGGTGGAATGTGCTTCATAAACCATTCTGGTGTTTTCTATCCATTGCGCCAGCGACTGCGCTTCTTGCGGCTGATAATGGATAATATTGCTGTGATCAAATTCCACGCCAGGCTGTACCACTATCGCAATCACGCGCGTTAACGCCTCTGTCAGGCCACGGGCAATAAACGCTTTTTGATGTGTACGTAAAGTATTGGCGGCATCTTCTACCCTTGTGATGTGCACCGACTGAATGGCGCTGGCCTCACCGCCCGGAACCGGAACTTCGGTGCCAATCACATAAGTCAGTTGTTCACGCTGGCAATCTGTCGCCACGCTTTCCGCAGCAAAGCAAAGTACAGCGGCACGTTCAGCAACCGTTTCTGGCACTAACGGTACAGGATCACCCGCACAGGACATTGACGCATCAAGATGAATTTTACTGAAACCGGCACGAACATATGCCTTTACCAGTTCGACGGATTTTTCCATCGCCGCATCCGCATTTTCTTGCTGCCAGCAGTTTGGCCCCAGATGATCACCGCCAAGAATAATGCGCTCGCGCGCAAACCCAACTCTATCGGCAATCGCAAAAACAAATTCGCGAAAATCTGCCGGTGTCATTCCGGTATAACCGCCAAATTGATTGACCTGGTTTGACGTTGCTTCAATCAGCACCTTGCGTGTGCTGTTGAGATCGAAAGCCAGCGCCGCTTCAATAACCAACGGATGCGCCGAACAGACTGAACAAATTCCGATATGTTCACCGGCTTTATGCCGGGCAATTAACGTTTTCATGGTTTTTCCTTGTTAAATGGCAGATGCGTTATGCCCTGCCTTCGCAGCCGCAATCGGCAATCACTTTGCGCACCACATCGCGCATTGCGAATTTTGCCGACTGTAAATAATCCCGGGGATCGGTCGCCTCTGGATGCTCCGTCAGATAACGTTTTAACGCCTGCGAGAAGGCATTTTTCAGCTCCGTCGCGACATTGATTTTGCAAATTCCCAGGTTAATGCTTTGACGAATGTCCGCAGAAGACAGTCCCGACGCACCATGCAGTACCAGCGGTAGCGCAACCTGCTGACGAATGGCCTCAAGGCGGGAGAAATCCAGCGCCGGAGCACTGGCATACATACCGTGAGCGGTGCCGATGGCGACCGCCAGGGAATCAATCCCGGTTGCCTCGGCATATTCACGCGCCTGTACGGGGTTGGTGTACAACGCATCGGCTTCATTGACTTGCACATCATCTTCCTGGCCGCCAAGTTGCCCCAGCTCCGCTTCGACGCTGACATCAAAGCGATGGCAAAAATCCACCACCTCTTTGACCCGTGAAATATTTTGCGCATAAGGCAAATGCGAGGCGTCAATCATTACTGAGCGCACGCCGGAGCGCACTTTCTGAGCGATATCTTCAAACTTTGTGTGATGGTCAAGGTGAATCGCCAGCGGATGGTGATACTGCTTCGCCATCGCGCTAACCAGCGCCAGTAAGTTTTCTGTTCCGGCATGGTTAAATGTACCTGGCGTTCCGGCGATGATGACCGGCGCATTCAGGCTGGCTGCGCTTTCCACCACCACCTGCATCGTTTCGAGATTGTGAATATTGAATGCCGGAACCGCGTAGCCGCCGCGCTGCGCGTTGTTCAGCATCTGCTTTGTCGATACCACGTACATTTTCATATCCTGTCGCTCTCTTTCGATTTCAAAATATAATGAAATTATTTGTTTTTAAATGTCGAGATAACGATCACAAAAACGACAAAATGAAAATTAATCCAGCAATAACAGACAAAAAAAAGGCCTCCCGTGGGGAAGCCGTAACAAAGTGCGAGTGGTTTTATGCCAGATGCGGCGTGAACGCCTTATCCGACCTACGGGGCAGTGCTGTTCGTTTAAAACGTATCAGGCGATAGTAATTTTGCTATCAAGATAAACGTCCTGCACGGCGTTAATCAGTTTCACGCCGTCGGCCATCGATTTCTTGAACGCTTTACGTCCGAGGATCAGCCCCATTCCGCCTGCGCGTTTGTTGATAACCGCAGTACGCACCGCATCGCTAAGGTCAGTTTCACCGCCCGCAGCACCACCGGAGTTAATCAACCCTGCGCGCCCCATATAGCAGTTAGCTAACTGATAACGCACCAGATCAATCGGGTTTTCGCTGGTCAGCTTGCTGTACACGCGATCGTCGGTGTAGCCGTAATTAATCGCTTTATAGCCACCGTTATTTTCCGCCATTTTCTGTTTGACGATGTCCGCGCCAATGGTCGCCGCCAGATGGTTCGCCTGACCGGTCAGGTCGGCGGAAACGTGGTAATCAACGCCCTCTTTCTTAAAGGCGGAATTACGCAAATAGGCCCACAGCACTGTCACCATGCCCAGTTCATGCGCACGTTCAAAGGCCGCAGAAATTTCTTCAATCTGGCGACGTGACTCTTCTGAGCCAAAATAAATGGTCGCACCAACCGCCACCGCGCCCATATTGAACGCCTGCTCTACGCTGGCATATAGCGTTTGATCGTAGGTGTTCGGGTAACTTAGCGTCTCGTTATGGTTGAGTTTGACGAGGAACGGAATGCGGTGCGCGTAACGCCGCGATACCGATGCCAGCACGCCGTAAGTTGACGCCACACAGTTACAGCCCGCTTCAATCGCCAGCTCAACAATATTTTTCGGATCAAAGTAGAGCGGGTTAGCGGCAAATGAAGCTCCGGCAGAGTGCTCGACGCCCTGATCAACCGGCAAAATGGAAAGGTATCCCGTTCCCGCCAGACGCCCGGTGTTGTACAGCGTCTGCATATTACGTAACACCGCTGGCGGGCGATTATTGTCAATCATCACGCGATCTACGTAGTCATGTCCGGGGAGATAAAGCTGGTCAGAAGGAATAGTCATACAACGATGCTGTAAAAGGTTGTCGGCATCTTTGCCAAGCAACTGCGCAATATCTGTCATTACTATGCTCCCGTAAATTCCGATTGGATATCGGCTATGGATTGTCCTGGCCCGCCTTTGCGGGCAATCATAATCCTGGTCGTTACAGGCTATTTTTTCCATTCTCAGGATGTTTTTTCAGCGTTTTCTGTTGGCTCGATTCATCAAAAAAAGTGTTACAGCGGTCAAGTTTTCATCGCAAAGGTATTTAAAAGGTATTATTAGATGGTATTGTCAGCGCGTACCTTACATTACCTGTCATGAAGGAATTAAAAGATGAAAACAACAGCAAAGCTGTCGTTCATGATGTTTGTTGAATGGTTTATCTGGGGCGCGTGGTTTGTGCCATTGTGGTTGTGGTTAAGTAAAAGTGGTTTTAGCGCCGGAGAGATTGGCTGGTCGTATGCCTGTACTGCCATTGCGGCGATCCTGTCGCCGATTCTGGTTGGCTCCATCACTGACCGCTTTTTCTCAGCGCAGAAAGTGCTGGCAGTATTGATGTTCGCTGGCGCAGTGCTGATGTATTTCGCCGCGCAACAGACCACTTTTGCCGGGTTCTTCCCGTTACTGCTGGCCTACTCGCTAACCTATATGCCGACCATTGCGCTGACTAACAGCATCGCTTTTGCCAACGTGCCGGATGTGGAGCGTGATTTCCCGCGCATTCGTGTGATGGGCACTATCGGCTGGATTGCCTCTGGTCTGGCATGTGGATTCTTGCCGCAAATGCTGGGGTATGCCGATATCTCACCGACTAACATCCCGCTGCTGATTACCGCCGGAAGTTCTGCTCTGCTCGGTGTGTTTGCGTTTTTACTGCCCGACACACCGCCAAAAAGCACCGGCAAAATGGACATTAAAGTCATGCTCGGCCTGGATGCGCTGATCCTGCTGCGCGATAAAAACTTCCTCGTCTTTTTCTTCTGTTCATTCCTGTTTGCGATGCCACTGGCGTTCTATTACATCTTTGCCAACGGTTATCTGACCGAAGTCGGCATGAAAAACGCCACCGGCTGGATGACGCTCGGCCAGTTCTCTGAAATCTTCTTTATGCTGGCATTGCCGTTTTTCACTAAACGCTTTGGTATCAAAAAGGTATTATTGCTTGGTCTGGTCACCGCTGCGATCCGCTATGGCTTCTTTATTTACGGTAGTGCGGATGAATATTTCACCTACGCGCTATTGTTCCTCGGCATTTTGCTGCACGGCGTAAGTTACGATTTTTACTACGTTACCGCCTACATCTATGTCGATAAAAAAGCCCCCGAGCATATGCGTACCGCTGCGCAGGGGCTGATCACGCTCTGCTGCCAGGGCTTCGGCAGTTTGCTCGGCTATCGTCTTGGCGGTGTGATGATGGAAAAGATGTTCGCTTATCCGGAACCGGTAAACGGACTGACTTTCAACTGGGCCGGGATGTGGACTTTTGGCGCGGTGATGATTGCCATTATCGCCGTGCTGTTCATGATTTTTTTCCGCGAATCAGACAACGAAATTACGGCAATCAAGGTCGATGATCGCGATATTGCGTTGACACAAGAGGAAGCAAAATGAAAACAGAACGTATTCTCGGTGCTCTTTACGGGCAGGCGTTAGGGGATGCGATAGGGATGCCCTCCGAGCTTTGGCCTCGTTCCCGCGTCAAAGCACACTTTGGCTGGATTGACCGATTTCTGCCTGGACCAAAGGAGAATAACGCGGCCTGTTATTTTAACCGCGCCGAATTCACCGATGATACCTCGATGGCGCTGTGTCTGGCGGATGCGCTGCTGGAACGTGAAGGCGAGATAGACCCGGATCTGATTGGGCGTAATATTCTCGACTGGGCGCTGCGTTTCGACGCTTTCAACAAAAACGTGCTTGGCCCGACCTCAAAAATTGCGCTTAACGCCATTCGCGACGGAAAGCCCGTTGCTGAACTGGAAAACAATGGCGTGACCAACGGTGCCGCGATGCGCGTCTCACCATTGGGTTGTTTACTTCCGGCGCGCAATGTTGATTCCTTTATTGATGATGTGGCGCTGGCATCCAGCCCGACCCACAAATCCGATCTGGCGGTTGCAGGCGCGGTAGTCATCGCATGGGCGATTTCTCGTGCCATTGACGGAGAAAGCTGGTCAGCGATTGTTGATTCACTGCCTTCGATTGCGCGACATGCTCAACAAAAACGCATCACCACGTTCAGCGCCTCACTGGCGGCGCGTCTGGAGATTGCGCTGAAGATTGTTCGTCACGCCGACGGCACCGAATCCGCCAGCGAACAGCTTTACCAGGTGGTTGGCGCGGGCACCAGCACTATCGAGTCCGTTCCATGCGCCATTGCGCTGGTTGAACTGGCACAAACCGATCCTAACCGCTGCGCCGTCCTGTGCGCCAATCTTGGCGGCGACACAGACACCATCGGTGCTATGGCGACGGCAATTTGCGGCGCGTTGCATGGTGTAAATGCTATCGATCCTGCGTTAAAGGCGGAACTGGATGCGGTAAATCAGCTTGATTTCAACCGCTATGCCACGGCGCTGGCGAAATATCGCCAACAACGGGAGGCGGTATGAGCGGCGCTCGATTACACACGCAGCTGCCTGAATTAACCACGCGTCAGCCGGTTATGGTAATTGGCGCGGCGGTCATTGATGTGATCGCCGACGCTTACGCCCTGCCCTGGCGCGGGTGCGATATCGAACTGAAACAGCAGAGCGTAAATGTTGGCGGCTGTGCGTTGAACATTGCCGTAGCGTTAAAGCGCCTCGGTATCGAAGCGGGTAACGCCCTGCCGCTCGGTCAGGGGGTGTGGGCGGAGATTATTCGCAACCGGATGGCAAAAGAGGGATTAATCAGCCTGATCGATAACGCCGAAGGTGATAACGGCTGGTGTCTGGCGCTGGTTGAGCCGGATGGCGAACGCACTTTTATGTCGTTCAGCGGTGTGGAAAATCAGTGGAATCACCAGTGGCTGGCGCGACTAACCGTTGCACCTGGTAGCCTGCTCTATTTTTCTGGTTATCAACTGGCCTCGCCCTGCGGCGAATTGTTAGTGGATTGGCTGGAGGGACTGCAAGACGTGACGCCGTTTATTGATTTTGGCCCTCGTATTGGCGATATCCCGGATGCATTACTGGCGCGGATCATGGCTTGTCGACCGCTGGTGTCGCTTAATCGCCAGGAGGCTGAGATTGCTGCCGAACGTTTTGCTTTATCCGCAGATATAACAACACTTGGCAAGCAGTGGCAGGAGAAATTTTCCGCGCCATTGATCGTTCGTCTGGATAAAGAAGGTGCCTGGTATTTCAGCAACGGCGCTTCTGGCTGCGTTCCGGCATTTCCCACGCAAATCGTTGATACGATTGGTGCAGGCGACAGTCATGCAGGTGGCGTACTTGCCGGGCTGGCCTCCGGTTTACCGCTGGCAGACGCAGTGCTGCTGGGTAATGCGGTGGCATCGTGGGTTGTCGGACATCGCGGCGGTGATTGCGCGCCAACGCGCGAGGAACTACTCCTCGCACACAAAAACGTATAGATCGCTGCGACAGTGACTGATGCTGTACTCAATAGGCCGTTGCTGTTGGTCAAGCGCCACTTGCTTGATCACCAGCACCGGTATTTTGCTATCTAACTGAATATGTGACTGAAACTCGGCATCCGGCATTCGGGCGCTAACGCGGGAACGGGTACGCTTTGGAAAAATATGCTGACTGCGAAAGTAGTCATAGAGAGAAATACCGATGGCATCAACATCATGAATTAAATGCGCAGGAACCCACGACTCCTCAATCGATACCGCTTCTTCATCCACGTAGCGAATGCGCTTAAGCAAGAAGACATCACTTCCTGCTTCAACCGCCAGCTGCTGCGCGACTTCTTCAGGGCACTCTACCACTCGCTTGTTAACCCACAGCGTGTCGGGCTTTTTACCGCGCAACACCACCTGCTGCGAAAAGCCTCGCGCTTCTTTTAACGAGTATTCGAAGATGTTGTTGATCTGCGTGCCGTAACCACGCGAACGCGTCACCACGCCCTCTTCTTCCAGCGCCTGCATCGCCTTGCGCACCGTAATGCGCGAAACGCCGGTTAACTGACTTAAATCGCGTTCGCCGGGCAAAATATTGCCATGCTCCAGCACCCCGCTACGCACGGCATTTTTTACCGTTTCGGCAAACTTAATATAAAGCGGCGTGTTGTCCGCCGCTAAAATACGTTCATTCAGTTGGGCAATAAGCTGGGTATGCGCTTGTTCCATTTGTCTTTTTCCTGCCGGGGAGTCTGGTGGGAGTATATCACTGCTTCTTATTTAAGGCGTTTCTTTAATCCCATGAACGAATGCCTGCAACTCCTCCGCCGTGCCATTAAACACATTAAAATCTACCGAACCATTAATGCCATCCACCTGTCCACGGTCGGAATGCTGCCAGAAACGCCAGGCCATTCCGTCATTGTCCGGACGACGTTGATAATAGTGAGCCACCCACCACGGATATTCATTGAAATGGCCCGCCAGATTCGTGTGATAAAACGTCGCGCCAGCATAAATAATCGGCTTTTTTCCCGTGCTTTTTTCGACCATTTTTAGCCACTGACTGACCCGATTGCGTAATTCTTTTGCCGATAATTTTCCTCGCTCTTCTACGTCCAGCACGGCAGGGAAATCGCCGTGGGCAAAATCCACCGTTTGCAGAAATAATCTGGCCTGAACTGAAGCGGATACCGACGGGGAAAAATAGTGATACGCCCCACGCAGCAGGCCATTTTCACGGCTTCTTTGCCAGTTGCGCGAAAAATACGGGTCCACCAGCTTTTCGCCTTCCGTCGCCTTGATAAAGGCAAATTGTAAGCGGATACCGTTATCGCGCATTTTTGCCACCCGCTGCCAGTCGATCCGCTCCTGCCAGCGCGAAACATCTATTCCGTGAATGGTATAACTGGCAGGAATGCGAATAGCAAAAGATTTAACCGGGCGATAACCGTAGAAGTGGATGTAGTCTTTGATCTGAATTGCTGTCGAATAGAAAAAATTCACCGTCTGGCGGGGATAAATCGCCACGATGGAAATTAGCCCCAAAGCGCATAACAAGGCGGTGAATTTTTTGCGACTGACGATTTTTAGCTGCATTGGTTTCATCCCTGAATTTCAGCACAAAAAAAGCTGACAATAACCAAAGCAGCTATAGTACGGCGCTTACCACCAGGCGTGGAAGTGGTGAACCGGACCAATCCCGTGACCGACTTCCAGCGTGTCGGCCTGGGCTAACGCTGCCGACAGCCAGCTTTTTGCCTCCTGTACGGTGTCGCCCCAGTTTGTATGGCGCGGACGCAACGCCGCCAGTGCCGCAGAGAGCGTACAACCGGTGCCGTGGGTGTTTTTGGTCATAATGCGCGGTGCGGTAAAACGTTGTTCACCGTCGCGGGTAAACAGCCAGTCCGGGCTTTGTTCATCATCCAGATGACCGCCTTTCATTAGCACAGCGCCACAGCCCATCGCCAATAATTCACGTCCCTGCTCCAGCATTTCCTGTTCATTACGCGCGTGTGGCGCATCGAGCAAAGCAGCTGCTTCCGGCAAGTTCGGTGTAATTAATGAAACCTGTGGCAATAATCGACTACGTAGCGTGGCTACCGCCGAAGGTGAAAGCAGCGGGTCGCCGCTTTTCGCCAGCATGACGGTATCCAGCACCACGTTTTGGATCTGATAACGTTGCAGCCGTTCCGCCACCGCTTCAACGATATCGGTTTCTGCCAACATGCCGATTTTGGTGGTGTCGATTCGCACATCACTGAACACCGAATCGAGCTGGGCGGCGACAAAATCAGGATCAATGCGATACACCGACTGTACGCCACGGGTATTTTGCGCCACCAGTGCAGTAATAACTGAGCAACCATAAGCGCCAAGTGCCGAGAAGGTTTTAAGATCGGCCTGAATCCCCGCACCACCGCTCGGATCTGTACCAGCAATGGTCAGAGCGTTAATCCGTTTCATGCCTGCACCTCCTGCGTCAGCTGCCAGAGCGCATCAAGGAAATGTGGAACAAAACTGCCCGGCCCTTCGCTTCTGACGACTGCGCGTTCTCCGGCTTGTTTCATCCAGTGACAGGCAGATGCAACATTTTCCAGCGTATCGCCTGGTAACGCACTACAGGCAGCGACAACTGCCGATAATGCGCAGCCAGTTCCCACCACTTTGGTCATTAACGGGTCACCGCCGTGAATACCAACGGTGCGACGACCATTAGTAACATAATCCACCTCGCCAGTGACCACGACGATTGCGCCGGTTTCCCGTGCCAGAGTTTGTGCGGCGGGCAACGCATTGGCTGCTGCGTCAGTGGTATCCACACCACGACCACCATTAGCGATGCCTGCTAATGCCATGATTTCCGAAGCATTACCGCGTATGGCGCTTGGTTTAAGAGACAGGAGTTTCAGACAAAAACGGCGGCGATAATCGAGTGCACCAACCGCGACCGGGTCAAGTGTCCAGGGTGTTTGGGAGCGTGTTGCCTGTTCTACGGCGGCACGCATCGCCTGTGCGCGTGGCTGCGTCAGTGTACCAACGTTAATCAGTAAAGCACTGGCAATTGCCGCAAACTGACTGGCCTCTTCGGTTTCGATAACCATCGCTGGCGATGCGCCGAGCGCCAGTAAAGTATTGGCAGTAAAGGTTTGCACCACATCATTAGTCATGCAATGCACAAGGGGGGAATATTGGTGAAAAAGGTGTAACACGGGCGCTGATTGCGCCGGACTCAGCAGGTCGACTTGCATAATTTGCTCCTGCCATAACGTGAAGAAGCAATGACCTGATGGTCTGTGACTTCCCTACGCTGGCATTATCCAGATCAGGTGGTACGGGTATTTCTTACTAATTTTTGTTATCAGTTGATAATTAATAAGTTTTTCAGCACACAATAATTAAAAACCTCAAAACTGACCACACAACTGACCACACATTT
>NZ_AEJZ01000095.1:0-11550 GCF_000208525.1 Escherichia sp. TW14182 | reverse complement strand
ACTAAATCAGTAAGTTGGCAGCATCACCCGCAGCAATAAATAATAACAACATGGCGGTGGTTTGAATGTGTTTAATTCGGGGACTACGTTGAATTAATCCATTTGGTGGCACGGGGATATCTACCGACGACGATGAGCGAAAGGACGAATGCGGATCGAGGGTAATATTTTCTTTTTCCACGCCGAACTCCTGTATTTATAATATTTTAATTATTGCGTAATTATGTATTGCGCAGGGTTAATATTAATGGCAGATGAAATTTTTAGGATTTCACTACCGCTCACAAAAAAACATTTATAGTCGACTGGTTGCGAGCATAGGTAAGCCGGAAATTTCGGGCGTTTATATTTTGATAAAACCGTGCACAATCTAATAGTTTGCTGTTTTTAATCTGTATTTAATAAACGTACCGCTTGTTCTTCTTGATGGAACGAATCATCGCTTGTTTAGCTGAATTCAAATGGTTACGTAGTGCAAGCGTTGCATCCACATAGCTGCGGCAAACCAAAGCACTGAGAATAGTCATATGCTCATCTATGGCAATAATATTGCGCTGCCTGCGATCGTTTTCGTCCCATTGATAGTGGAAGTGGAAGATGACGGAGATAATATCAATGGATTGATTGAAAAAGATATTGTCAGTGGCTGAAAGCAATAAGGCATGGAACTCTCTGTCCAGTTGCGAGAAGGTGTGGAAATTACTGCCGATGTTGTCACGCAGCATTCGGTGGCGTTCGAGCATGGTTTTCACCTGAAACCAGCGCGGATCATTATCAGGCAGAGTGAGAAAACGCTGGATTGAGCGCGTTTCCAACATTTCGCGCAGTTCAAAAAGCTGCTCGGCGTAGGATTGATCGAAATGCTTTATCCTCCACTGACCGCGTTTTTCGCTTTGGGTGAGGTTGTAGCACCATAATTTTAAAAGATATTTTCTTGCGGTAATCGAGCTGACACCTGCCGCTCGCGCCAGTTGCAGCTCAGAAAAAGTTTCACCAGGCAACAACTGACGCTGATTTATCATCGTGAAAAAAAACTGCTCAAATACTTTATCCTGCTCACTTATCGAAGCTGCGGGACAGGCAAAACCGTCGTTGTGATCAGGTTTACGCGTGATGACGTGGTCATTTCCGACCTGCGTCAGGACACCGCATTCGCGTAAGTGGCTGAGAACATGACGCACCGTGGTGCGACTGACGTTGTACATTTCCGCTAGTGAGCTTTGCGATGGGAGTGGGGAAGGGATATGACCACATACCATCTCATCAATAAACTGGTTAACTACATTATGGCGTAAATTTTGTGAGCGACTCATATTTTTCTCCTTGTCGCGCTATTAAAACCCGATTTAAAACATTTTTATGCGTGTATTTTCACAAAATAGATTTTCTATTTCACTGGCGTTTTTCATTTTCATTGATATCTAAGATAACAAAAAATGGAGAGCAGAATTATGCCTAAGATAAATACATTAATTTGCCAGAAACCGAAAGAATTAGTCTGGAAACAATATGAAATGCCTATTCCCGGTGGCGATGAAGTATTGATAAAGATTAAGTCTGTCGGAATTTGTGGTACTGATATTCATGCCTGGGGTGGGAATCAACCATTTTTTAGTTATCCACGTGTGTTAGGCCATGAAATATGTGGCGAGATTGTTGAATTAGGTAAAGATATTGCTGATCTCAAAAATGGTCAGCAAGTTGCCGTGATCCCTTATATTGCCTGCCAGAAATGCCCGGCGTGTAAAAGTGGTCGCACCAACTGCTGTGAAAGCATTTCGGTCATTGGCGTTCATCAGGATGGCGGTTTTAGTGAGTATTTAAGCGTGCCAGAGGCGAACATTTTGCCCGCAGATGGCATTGACCCGCAGGCGGCAGCGTTGATTGAACCCTTCGCCATTAGTGCTCATGCGGTACGTCGCGCGGCAGTTGCGCCTGGTGAGCAAGTGCTGGTGGTCGGGGCGGGGCCAATCGGTTTGGGAGCTGCGGCAATCGCTAAAGTTGATGGCGCACATGTGGTGGTGGTGGATACCAGTCCGGCGCGGCGTGAGCATGTGATAAGGCGTCTGGATCTGCCCGTGCTTGATCCGTTCGCAGAAGATTTTGATGACCAACTACGTGCGCAATTTGGCGGCTCTCTGGCGCAGAAAGTGATCGACGCGACAGGTAATCAACATGCGATGAATAACACTGTTAATCTGATTCGCCACGGTGGCACGGTAGTCTTTGTCGGCCTGTTTAAAGGCGATTTGCAAATCTCTGATCCAGAATTCCACAAAAAAGAGACCACAATAATGGGTAGCCGTAACGCTACGCCGGAAGATTTTGCGAAAGTCTGGCGGCTGATGGCGGAAGGGAAAATCACTGCTGACATGATGTTAACCCATCGCTATCCGTTCGCCACGCTGGCAGAAACCTATGAGCGCGATGTGATTAACAATCGTGAGTTGATTAAGGGCGTGGTTACTTTCTGAGAATGAGTGACTGGTAAAGTGGCTATGCAGTGTTGGACACTATTTTTATTTATCAATAATGTTTTGTTGGTCGGATAAGACGTTTACGCGTCTTATCCGACCTGTAAATCAGTCAGTGATTACCCTTCTCGCTCCACCACTTTAATTTCCACCATCCCGATACCGAGTTTACGCGGCGAGTGACCGAGAATATTCCCTTCGTTGGTTGCGACGGGTTCCGGCGGCACAATCACCAGGGTGTCGGCATCGGTTGGGTTCTCGAAATGCAGCGTAGTGGTGGTTACTTCGTTGCCCAGCACGATGGTTTGTTCTTCATTGCCAACGCGTACCGGAATGGGGCGGCTGGCGTTATTACCGTAGGCTTTGGCGGTAATCACCAGATCAAATTTCTTCGGCAGCGGATGCTTGTACTCGATTTTCACTTCATCGCCAAGCTGTGCGTTGGACCAGCGACCCCACGACTCCGGACGGGAAATCCCGCTAAACTGTTTTACCTCTTCCGGCGCACCCGCGACGTTAAAGATGAAACTGTCTGCTTTGTAGCGAATATCGTTATCGACAATCTTCAGTGTATCGACATTGCCTTTGTAGCGTTCCATGTCGATGACCGTGTCCTTAAATGCCGTTTTACCTTTCCATTCTGGCTTATCGACATGTTGCACTGTTTGTTTCCCGCCAAGTTGCCCCTGTGAAACACACCAGTCGGTAGAAAGCGCCAGTTCCGGCGCCCACAACTGCCCCATTTTGTAGCAGCGGTCAACCCAGATGAAATTATCACGTGGGGCGAAATCGGCCAGTTGGAAACGCAGTGGCGCGGAGTATTCACTTTCTGGCAGTGGTTCCACTCGTTTGTCTGAAACCCGCAACAGCAGCGGCAAACGGAAATGACTACCTGAGAAGGCGATCATGTTTTTATTCTGATTGATGGTAAATTCTTTTATCTCGGTGGGGAATTTCCACAGACGAATGATATCCGGTTTCCACGCCAGTACCTTCTCTTTCATGTTGAGGAACACTTCTGACATTGACTGACCAGAAAGGCTACTGCGTCCGAGGCCGATAAAATTATCACCACCAAGGATATCCAGTACCGTAGCGCCGTTATCCATCGTGTTGCGCTTCACCGCCAGCGTCTCTTGCTGCGGTTTGTCGCCACGGATGACAAAAAACAGGTTATTGCGATCCTGCTTATTGAGGTATTTCCATGCCGTGTTGTTCATCGCCAGATGGTCGGAAGAGACGACAATGACGGTATCTTTAAACCACGGAGAGGCTTTGATTTTATTGATAAACGCCGCAATGTTCTCCTGGCTGCAACTTACCGCGCTGAATGACTGGTTCGGTTTACCGTCAAAATCATATTTTTTGCGATTACAGGTACGAGAGATAAAACCATCCGGGTGATGGGTATCGACCGTCAGGGTAAACAGTGAGAACCGTTGACCGGAGCGAGACAGCTCCTCAAATTTTTTCCATGCTTCATCCAGCACGGTATCGTCGTAGAATCCCCAGTCGTTGCGATAATGTGGGTCTGCGACCACGCTTTTCAGCTCTTCCGAGCCGTACAAATGGTCGAAACCGTGTGATTTCAGGAACACATCTTTACCGGCAAAACGCAGATTGGCTCCCTGTACGAAATAGTTCTGATAACCCGAGTTTTTCAGAATATCGCCCAGACAGATGTTCTGCGGGAAGAAGCTGGAAACGGATGCAGAAGCGTTGCCTTCAAATGGAGCAAAAAGCGGAATGCCACACTGGGAAGCCACCATGCCCGCAATCGTGTAGTCCGTTCCCGGCAACTGCTGCGTGTGGCTGAAATCCAGACTTTCATTTTTCAGCGCGCCCAATTCAGGCGTGAGATCCGGGAAAGCATCGTTGTCAAAATAGGTGCGCTCGAGGCTTTCTCCGTAGATATAAACCAGGTTGAGTTTCGGGTCAGGAATGGTTTTCGACGGTTCTTTATAATAAGCCGCAAAGTCCGGATCGCCGTCGCGTGACTGTGATTTCACCAGTTCCGTTATCTGACGAAACGCCGGGCTGGCATCGACAGAAGCCAGTGCCAGCAAGAGCGCCAAAAGGCTGTAACCAAAATGGTGCGGATGATGACGGCGGCGGCGCAGGATCCAGCCCAGTGCACCGAAAACGACTGCCAGTGCCAGTACAATGCCAATACCTGGCAGGATATATTTGCTGACGCCTGCACCGGTCAGGCTGTTGGTTAAGGTATAGAGAACCGCGTCGTTAATGCCATCGCCAGTAAAGTAGTCACTGGCAAAAAGGGTGATATTTAAAACGACAAATAGCCCCAGCACCGTTAATGTGGCGGCAAACCACCAGGTGTTACGTCCCGCTTTCCATGCGTAGATCAGCACAGAGGCGAGAAACAAGGCAAATGAGAGTAGTTCTGACAACGGGCGATCCTCACTAAACCAGGCTGTGTAGCCGATGCTTAAGATTTTTTGAGAAACACAATGTAATGGCGCTGCCATATTGCTGCAATTCTAGTGTCAAAAAAATGCGATGTTGTTAGGAATTAGTTTATAAACAGACTTTTTTGATCGGGGTTGTTTCCCGCATAGCAGGGGATGAAAGCGTCAGAAGCGGGAAAAAGAGAAGGGGATTGCCGCGCCAGCCGATTAACAGCTAAAACGCGGCGTTATGCGGATCAAGAGATAAAGTTCAGACCTTGCTTTAATACCAGATCGCAGGCTTTGGTTTTCACTTTCTCCGCCAGCGGAGTCGTACCGATGTTATCCAGATTAAGCTGCTGGCCATCTTTGGTTTTCAGCAAACCCTGAATACCGTCCAGATAGTTGGTGTCTTCTTTCTGCTCTTCGCTGTTCAGACCTAACTTTTCCAGCACCTGGTTTTTGATGTTTTCCGCATCGGTCACCGAAGCCAGCTTTTGCTTCGCGCAGTATTGCAGAATGCCTGCGGCATTGTTCATGTTATCTGCGCTTAATGCCTGGTTGCCGCTACTAAGCAGGTTAGTTAATGAAGCGAGCGACCAGCCGCCTTCCTGTGTAGTGCTGTTTTGATTGCTTAACTCGCTGGCGGCACTGGAGAGCGCATCTTTCCAGGAAGCGGCATTTACCCCGGTGGAAATTAATGCGCTGGCGGTAATTGCACAGCACAGAAGGTGTTTAACAGTTTTCATCATCATTACTCAAGGTGGAATTGTGTCGCAGTATAACGCCGGGAATGGGGATTAATACTCTTTACCCGTTACCCGACTACGATAACTGTCCCAGTTGAAGATCACCCACAGACTGTTACCCAGGCGCATACGATCCATAACACGCTCGCCCAGCAACTTCGTCATTTCTTCCATATTGCTGTTCGTCAGCATTCCGGTTGGGCGCTTGGAAGAAGAACGACGATCGACGATCTGATTGATGATCACTTTTTCGTATTTAGATTCGGTCTGCACGCCGATCTCGTCGATCACCAGTAGATCAACGTTGCTCAGATCGTTGAGCAGTTGTTCTTCACTGACGCCGCTATTTCTGAAGGTATCTTTCATCGCCGACATAATATCGGCAACAGTAATAATCAATACCGATTTGCCGCGCAGCAGTAGTTCGTTGCAGATTGCCGCCGCCAGATGGTTTTTACCGGTGCCCGGCTTGCCAGAAAAGATAAAGCTGGCGATGTTGCCGTCGAACTCTTCGACATATTGACGCGCTTTGCTCAACGCATTCATCTGCCCTTCGCATTCAACACGATAGTTCTCAAAGGAACAGTTCTGATGCAGCGGACGAATGCCGGAGCGGTTAAAGGTGCGCTGCATTTTCATCGCCCGATTCTCGCGCTCCAGAGCGGCGGAGCGGAGCGCCCCTTGTTCTTTCTGCCACGCCAGAAGTTCTTCACCCGTTTTGAAGGCGGGTTTGATATGGGCAGGCATCATTTTTTGCAGGCGTTGCATCAGGTCGCCAACGTTTTTCATCGTTACCCTCTGAATCCTGGTGGAATTTGGCTGTCAGGTTCGCTGACCGTGTTCACATCTCGTTTGGCTAGTCCGCCGTTGCTGGCGCGGCCAATTTGCAGACTGCGCGCCAGTTTTTGCTGCCACTGCACATGGTGAAAAACTTTACCTTCCGCCTGCCAGTAGGCAATGAATGAGGCCAGTTCTTCGGCGGTAGCGGGTTCTCTTAGTGCCACGCCCCATAACGCGGCCTGGCGGGTAAAGTCGGCATCGGGTCGCCAGTCTGGGTACATGGCAAATTTCCCCATCGGTACGGCAACGGGGGCAGTTTGCGGTTCCTGATAGAGTTGATCGTCCAGAGCGATATCGCTTCCCGGACGCGCCAGCTTTTCTTCCAGCGCCAGCAGTTCAGCAAGACGCGCGGGCGTGACGGCATAAAACGCCGGAGCGTTGTTAGCAAATACGGCAACCATTCCGCCTTCAGCTTTTGCCAGAACGGTCTGGTGATCGTGTACCAGGGCGTCAATACCAACGACGTCCGGGGTCAAAACTCTGGAAGACATACTGTTTCTCAATATGGAACGATGAACGAGAAGGGAGATTACTTTTATAGTAACACACGGATGAAAGGAGGCTGTCTCTCATCCGTGTGCTTTAAGCGAGGCAATTTTATACGCGAGGGCGCTTGCGGTACAACCATAATCCAGGAATGGAAAGGCCGATGGATAATGCTCCAACAATTGATGACGCCGTAAGAAAGTTGGTTAACAGGGTAATCATCAACGGCTCGCTGTAACCTAACTGACTGATTTTTACAGCTGAAATCATTGCTGTATAAGCAGAGATGCCAGGGAACATAGGGATAACGGCCGCCACGGTAAAGACTTTTGGATGCGCCAGATACCAGCGCGACCATTGAATTCCAATGGTGCCGACCAGCATAGAGGCCATAAAGGTTGACCACTCAATATTCAGCCCGGTAGTCATTAAGATCATTCGTGAACCATGACCAATCGCGCCAAGCAGCGCACACCAGCGTAATGCCCGAACCGGAACATTGAATACCATCGCAAATCCGACGGCAGGAATTGCCGCGAGGAGCATATCCTGCACCAACGCTATGAGAAATTCGATTATACCCATCCACGTAGCCCCCAAATCGTGAGTGCCATCACCACGCCAACGCAGGTAGCCAACGTCAACAGGCTGGCAATCGCCCAGCGTGCCAGCCCGGTATTGATGTGGCCTTTAAACATATCGGCGACGGCATTAATCAACGGAAAGCCCGGCACCAGCAATAGAACGCTGGCCGCCATCGCGATGGTAGGCGTATGACTGAATGTCGGAAGTTGTAAAAGGAGGCCGGAAATCGTGGTGGCGGCAAATGCAGTGAGGCAAAAGTTTATCTGTGGGTGAAGATGGCGTTGTGCCAGCAGTTGGCGGATGTACATAGCGATCATGCTGGCGAAGAACGTAATTAGCGCGCCGTCCCAGCCACCGTTATTCAGTTTGCAGAAACAGGCGCAAGAAAGTCCTACCATCAAGGCTACCAGCCAACGCGGATAGCGCAGAGGATGTATTTGGCTAAAACGCTTCTCCACACCTTTGTAATCCAGCAATTTGTGTTCCGCCAGAATCACAATGTGTTGTACTTCAGTAACCACATGCATATTAATGCCGCGATCCTGATTTTTACGTGTCGAGGTTAAACATTGACCATCTTTAATGGTGGTTAGCACAATTGCGTTGGAAGAGATGGAGCTTTCAACGCAGTCCATCCCCAGCGCGCGCCCAAGTCTTGAAGAAAGCTCATCCACCAGTGCGCTTTCCGCCCCGTGCTGCAAAAGAAATAATCCGCACTGGATACATAACCGTGTTACGGCTCGCTGTTGCTCAGTTTGCATAACTCGCCCTTTGTCATAGACGCGCTGCGTATTGTTCAAATAATGAGACCCCATTTGTATCATGAAGCGCGGTTGTTTTGGGGTTGGTTAAGATCAAAATTGCGCTGATTAATTCTGGTTATGGCGACAGGAAGCGATCTGCGTCAGAGGTCAAATAAATATCCTCATGAATATTATCACTGAAATGAATTTATAGTTTTGTTTTTACTCGTTTGGCTAATAGCAGGGAAAATCAATTTTTCGAATCTGGATAAGAAATATCTTTCAGTTTTTATTGATTTTTTTGTTGCTCTTTCGGTCTAAAGGTCTTGAGTTTCGCCTTTGACCATTATTTTGAATGATATCGTAAACTGATTGGATTTGTGGTTTTTGATTAAGTATTTCTAACAACATAATTTAGATATTTTAAATGTGTCAGAGGTATTTTACCAGGTTATTATTTGATGCTAGCCTCCTGAAACATACAAAGGATTTTTGGTGTGTCAGGGGTAAACTGATATGGAAGTGAATGCTAAGGATAATTTATTCGCTAGAGCTATTAATTTGTTGGATTAATTTAGGGGATGAATATCCTGAATTAACCATCATGATTTATAGAGAGTGGATATGGAGGATATATGTTGCCAGGATGCTGCAAAAATGGAATTGTTATCAGTAAAATACCCGTTATGCAGGCAGGATTAAAAGAGGTCATGAGGACCCATCTACCTGAATATGAAATAACGAGTAGCGCCTCTGCGGAGGAGTTAACCTTATTACAATTACGTCGTGCTGGGTTAGTGGTTGCCGATTTATCCGGCGAAACGGAAGACCCGCGTTCCGTTTGTGAACATTACTATTCATTGATCTCACAATACCGGGAAATACATTGGGTTTTCATGGTTTCGCGTGCCTGGTACTCCCCGGCAGTAGAACTGCTAATGTGTCCAACAGCGACGTTACTGTCGGATATTGAACCCATTGAGAATCTGGTTAAAACCGTTCGTTCCGGTAATGCGTATGCGGATCGTATCAGCGCGATGCTGACCTCTCCGACAATGGCTGAAACTCAGGATTTTAGCTATCGCACCGTCGTTCTGACGCTTTCAGAGCGTAAGGTACTGCGGCTGTTAGGCAAAGGATGGGGCATCAACCAGATAGCTTCATTGCTCAAGAAAAGTAATAAAACTATCAGCGCACAAAAAAACAGTGCGATGCGTCGGCTGGCAATTCACAGCAATGCTGAGATGTATGCATGGATAAATAGCGCACAGGGTGCAAGAGAACTTAACTTGCCTTCTGTTTATGGAGATGCCGCAGAATGGAACACAGCCGAATTAAGAAGAGAAATGTCGCACTCGTAGAAAAATGCGTCATGAGCAGTATCGGTATTGAGAGTTTATTCAGAAAGTTTGCGGGTAACCCTTATAAGCTCCACACCTATACCAGTCAGGAGTCGTTTCAGAATGCAATGTCGCGGATCTCGTTCGCGGCGGTCATTTTTTCTTTTTCTGCCATGAGAAGTGAGCGCAGAGAAGGATTATCTTGCCTGACTGAGCTGGCGATTAAATTTCCGCGTACCCGACGTTTGGTTATTGCAGATGATGATATTGAAGCACGGTTGATCGGTTCATTATCTCCATCTCCGCTGGACGGAGTATTAAGTAAAGCATCGACGCTGGAAGTTTTTCATCAGGAGTTGTTTCTGTCATTAAATGGTGTGCGTCAGGCGACCGATCGGCTGAATAATCAGTGGTACATTAACCAAAGCCGGACGTTAAGCCCAACGGAGAGAGAAATATTGCGTTTTATGTCGCGTGGCTACTCAATGACACAAATTGCCGAGCAGCTTAAACGCAATATTAAAACGATCCGGGCGCATAAATTTAATGTGATGTCGAAACTGGGCGTCAGTTCTGATGCGGGGTTGTTGGAGGCCGCAGATATTCTGTTATGTATGCGGCATTGCGAAACAAGTAACGTGTTGCATCCCTTTTAATATGCTTAATGCCGGGTTATCGTCCCGGCAAAGTTTTTATTTCAGCGTACAGTCACCACATTGCTGCACATCCGGTAGGCGATAACGCTGGCAGCAGGTACGGCGTACCAGCAGACCATCGCGTAGCACTACTGTACGCCAGAGTGGATTATCTTCACCTGTAGTGAGCGTTTTCTCAAAAAACAGGGCATGACGCAGCGATTCAACCGCTGCCTCGCCGAGCAACTGCTTCATCTCTGTCAGATACCAGTTGATCAAATAACCGGTATTACTCCAGATGAGTTTGCCGTTGATCTCTCCAGTTGCTTCTAATGCCTGCACTACCGGAACAAGCGCCTGGCTGATTAACGTTTCCATTCGTTGTTGTGGAGAATGCGTTGTTGCGTTTTTATCTTCACATACATCGACCCAGAAACAGGCTGCGCGCCCGGTTTCGTGAAACTCAACGTGGAAATGTTCTGGAGAAAGGTCTAACGCTTTTTCCTGCGTCAGCAGCGCCAGCATTAAGGGTGGCACCATCAGGCCAATATACCATTGCGCCCAGAGTGAGATCAGCGGTTTGTTCTCACGGATCATCATCGGTTGATTACGGTAGATATGATCGGAATAGACCGCCAGTAGAGAACGTAGCGCATTCGGTGATGACCATTGCGCCAGTGTCATGGCGTTAAGCGGGGCGGGTTCATCCAGACGGATAAACTCCAGCAAATGTCCACGATGTTCTGCGATCGTCGCCCGTACTGATTCCGCAAGCCCAGCATCCTGCGGCTGGAGATGCGTTCGCCAGATAACATCTTCATAGAGCGGTGCAGAACGATAGGCCATAATCGTGATAGTAATCTAAATGATAATGATTGCTAATCCTAGCGATAGGTTTGCCCGATAGCAAGGGATTTCTCTGGCTTGCAAATGATAAAAATTATCATATGATATTGGTTATCATTATCGCTTTGAGAGATTAAACCATGTTGCAACGTATGCTGGGCAGTGGCTGGGGAGTGTTGCTGCCGGGATTGCTGATTGCAGGGATGACGTATGCGGATTTATCGCCGGATCAGTGGCGGATTGTCATTCTGATGGGATTAGTGTTGACGCCGCTGATGCTATATCACAAACAGTTACGGCATTACGTTTTACTACCATCGTGCCTGGCGCTTATTTCTGGCGTCATGTTAATGATAATAAAGTGGAATCAGGGATGAAAAAGCAGGGGAGAAACAAGAGAGGAAGTAAAGATAATTGGTGCGAGGGGGGGGACTTGAACCCCCA